>NZ_BCBO01000146.1:0-14537 GCF_001320835.1 Pseudomonas sp. NBRC 111138
GAAGCGCGACGCCGGCCATCTGTTGATGCTGGCGATCTACAACGACGCCTTTGCCCCTGAGAACGACCGCGCCACCTTCCGGTCGTCTTCCTACCTAGCCTTGGCCAAGCAACTTTCCGTGTCCAAGACCCACATTATCCGTATGGTGCAGGAGGGGGTTGAAAAGGGTTATTTCAAAGCCCACTCCAAAACCCGGCTGGAAGTTCTGCCACCCTTTGCCAGCCTGGTAAAGCGGTTCATGGCCTTTTCATTTGCGATGGGCCTGCATGCTATTGAGATGGGAGCGTAAGGATGCCTGCTAACTTGAAGTTGCGGCCCAGAATGCGCAGTTTGTTGTCACCTGCGGTGACCCAAGCCGAAGGGGTAGGGATTATTGCCTGGGTCGGCATGCTCCTGATTCCTGCGGCCCTGAAGTTGAATTTTTATATGTTGGGCGTCACGGTGGGCCTGCTGATTGTTTGCCGGGTACATGCCACCACCACGAACTTTCTGCTCTGGCGAGTGCTGGGGGTCACCTATATGGTGTTGTTGTCCGTCGGCTTCGCTTATCTGATTCATATGAACAAAGAGTTGCGTATCTATGGCCTGCCGTTGGCCGTGACCCTGGTGGTGGGCAGTGCGATCTTGTTTATCAGTGTCCAGGATTATCTGGCCGATGCGCTATTGATCTGGCTGATCCTGTGGCCGCCCATGCAGGCGGATATATACGTTGGCACCGAGGTGTATTTGCTGCTGTTCTGCGCCGCGTCGGTATCCATCGGGTTTATCTTGAGTTACTCCTACTTGAAGAACCTGCGTTCGGTATTGCTGGTGGAAAGCGAGTTTCGCGCCTTGGCCGAGACCGACTACCTGACCTCCATTCTCAACCGGCGCGCTTTTATGCAGAGCTTCGAAAAGTTGCTCGGTGGGGAGCAGGGCGGCTACTTCATCATGTTGGATATCGACAGTTTCAAAGAAAAAAACGATCTGTATGGCCACGACGTGGGGGACAAGATTCTGCGCGCCATGGCCCTTTGCCTGAAAAACGCCAAGGGCAGCCACAGCTTTGGACGGATCGGCGGGGAAGAGTTCGGCGTGTTATTGCAGGGCGACGATGTGGAGGTGGCCTGTGATTATGCCCTGGACTTGTTGCAAGCGATCCGCAGCAGTGTGCCTGCGCCCCACCATTACACCTGCAGTGCGGGGATGGCGCGTTTTTCGCCGGGCGACGAGTTGTCGGCCGTACTCAAGATGGCGGACAAGAACCTGTACGGCGCCAAGCGCAATGGCAAGGATTGTGTGCACCTGGACGGCGCGCTGCTGAAGGCGATCTTGTCCTGAGGCTTGGCGTCTAGTGCAAAGGTATCTGCACAACTTTCCAAGTTGCAGCAGCCAACGCTAACCACGATGCGAAGCGAGTCGCTCTTGATCTTGATCTGCTTTTGATCTTAAGCGCCCCGTTAAACCACGCTGGCGGATTACGGGCACACCGAGCCTGGGCGAGGTGCCGAGTGGTGGAGCAAGAGAACCCTAAGTGGCTGTTACCGCAGGAATGGATATGTACTCGGTATAACTGTGCCGGCTGTCAGGCCGCCTTCGCGAGCAAGCCCGCTCCCAAAGTTGGATTGAGGGGTGTCAGGTAGATATGGGGCGGCTGTCGGGCCGCCATCGCAGGCAAGCCAGCTCCCACATTTGGATTGTGGGGTGTCAGGTAGGCAAGCGCCGGGTGGCAGGCCGTCACGGGAGCAAGCTCCCTCGCCACAGGCCCGGCGTCGCGCCGAAGTTATGCGTCTAGTGCTGTGACAACACGCTGGCCAGCAACCCAGGGAAGCGGCTTTCCAGTTCGTCACGGCGCAACGAGTTCATATGGGTGGTGCCCACATTGCGCGTGTGCACCAGGCCGGCATCGCGCAATACCCGGAAGTGATGGGACATGCTGGACTTGGGCCGCCCCCCGTCGAGTTCGCCACAGGTGGCCTCTGGCACGTTGGCCAGGTAGCGCACGATGTCCAGGCGCACGGGGTCGCTCAAGGCGTACAGCACACGCTCAAGCGTCAATTCTTGCGGGGTAGGGTGTTTGAAGGCTCGCATGGGGCGGATCATAACAGGGGGGTAGCGTTCAATACCATAGTTCGATTACCATCGAACTATCGAATCACTCATCCCTTCCTGGAGTTCTCAATGTCGGCCTTGTTCGAACCGTTCAAACTCAAAGATGTGACCTTGCGCAATCGCATTGCTATCCCACCGATGTGCCAATACATGGCCGAAGACGGCATGGTCAACGACTGGCACCACGTTCACCTGGCCGGCATGGCCCGTGGTGGTGCCGGCCTGCTGGTGGTCGAGGCCACCGCGGTCGCCCCTGAAGGGCGCATCACCCCAGGCTGCGCTGGGATCTGGAGCGATGCCCATGCCCAGGCATTTGTGCCCATGGTCAAGGCCATCAAGGCCGCAGGTTCGGTGCCGGGCATTCAGATCGCCCACGCCGGTCGCAAAGCCAGTGCCAATCGCCCCTGGGAAGGTGATGACCACATCCCGGCTTCTGATGCCCGTAGCTGGGAAACCATCGCCCCCTCTGCCATCGCGTTTGGTGCCAATTTGCCCAACGTACCGCGTGCCATGACCCTGGAAGACATTGCCCGCGTGCAGCAGGACTTCGTCGACGCGGCCCGCCGCGCTCGCGATGCCGGTTTTGAATGGATCGAACTGCACTTCGCCCACGGCTACTTGGGCCAGAGCTTTTTCTCCGAGCATTCCAACCAGCGTACCGATGCCTACGGTGGCAGCTTCGACAACCGCAGCCGCTTCCTCCTCGAAACCCTGGCTGCGGTGCGTGAAGTCTGGCCGGAAAACCTGCCGCTCACCGCCCGGTTCGGCGTGATCGAATACGACGGTCGTGATGAGCAGACCCTCACCGAGTCCATTGAACTGGCGCGCCGTTTCAAGGACGGTGGCCTGGACCTGCTGAGCGTCAGCGTCGGCTTTACCATTCCTGACACCAACATCCCATGGGGCCCGGCCTTCATGGGCCCGATTGCTGAGCGGGTACGCCGTGAAGCCGGTATTCCGGTGACCTCGGCCTGGGGCTTCGGCACACCGCAACTGGCCCAAGGCGCTTTGCAGGCCGGGCACCTGGACCTGGTTTCGGTAGGGCGTGCGCATCTGGCCGACCCGCATTGGGCCTACTTTGCTGCCAAGGAGCTGGGCGTGGACAAGTCCTCCTGGACCTTGCCGGCGCCTTACGCGCATTGGCTGGAACGCTATCGCTGAGGTACGCCTGCGCATTGCATGAGCCACTCGATTGAGTGGCTTTTTTTCGCCTGTCGCTTTTGGCGACCTACGCGGTGAAAAATAACAAATGAGAATCGATGTCAAACGAGAATCCGCTGATATATGATGCGCCGCGAATTCTTGGCAGGTTTGCCGCCCCATCTGGCTCATTCACTAGGTTCTACACCCATGCGTCGTACCCTGATTTCCATCTGTGTGCTCCAGGCGTTTTCCCCCTTCGCGTGGGCAGAGCAGGTGCCTGCCGAGAACACCAGTATCGAGCTGCAAGCGACCAATGTCACCGCCACCGCCGACCTTGAGTCGGCCCAAGGCCCCGTGCAGGGCTACCACGCCACACGCTCAGCCAGTGCGACGCGCACCGACACCGCCATTCATGAAACCCCGCAGTCCATCAGCGTAGTGTCCAAGGACGTGGTCGAAGACCTCGGTGCAACGCGCTTGCAGGATGCCCTTGATTACGCCGGCGGCGTGGGCCGTGCCAACAATTTCGGCGGCCAGGGCCTGACCACCTTTACCGTGCGCGGCTTCACCACCGGTGAGTTCTACCGCAACGGTTTCCCGATCAACCGCGGTTACCCGAACATGCCGGACGCCAACACCATCGAGCGTCTGGAAGTACTGCGCGGCCCCGCGACCATGCTCTACGGCCGTGGCGACCCAGGCGGCACCTTCAATGTGGTGTCCAAGCAACCGCTGGCCGAACGCACCGTCACCCTGGGCAGCCAGCTCAATGACCAGGGCATGAAGCGCGGCACCCTGGATGCCTCCGGCCCGCTGGACGAGGAAGGCCGCCTGGCCTATCGCCTGAACGTCGTGGGCGAGGGCGGCGACACCTTCCGCGATCACGTCGAGACGGAACGCTACGGCGTGACGCCGGTGATCACCTGGCAGGCCACCGATGACACCAAGGTGACCTTCGAAGGCGATTTCATGCGCAACAACCACCCGCTGGACCGTGGCCTGACGCGTTTCCCCAACCAGCGTGGCACGCCCTCGCGTGATACGTTCTGGGGCGACAAGGACGCCGGCAAGCTGCACAACGACAACAACATGGCGCAGTTGCGTTTCGAGCATGCACTGAGCGACAACTGGACCCTGGGCGGCGGTTTCCAGTGGTTGGACGGCAGTTTGAAAGGCAATGCCATCGAAGCCAACGGGCCGGGCAGCCTGGGCGCTGATGGCCGCACCCTGCAACGCAACTTCAACTACCGCAAGCTGGAATGGACCGACAAGGACTATCAGCTCAACCTGACCGGGCACTTCTCCACTGGGGGCTTCGATCACACCTTGCTCACCGGTATCGAGTACGAGGACTACGACTACAAGTCGATTATCCAGCGTTCCAGCGCCGCGGCGGGTACCTATCCCATTGACATCTTTGACCCGGTGTACGGTCAACCCCGTCCGGCACTGACCCGTACGCCGACCCACGACAAAGAAAACCTCAAGACCTACGCCGCTTTTGTACAGGACCAGGTTGCTCTCACTGAACGTCTGAAAGTGCTGGCCGGTGCCCGCTTCGAGCGTTTCGAGCATGATTACCAGAACTATGTAGGTAAAAGCTGGCAGGCCGCCGACAACGCCGTCACCCCACGCGTGGGCGTGATCTACGACCTCACTGACACCGTCGCGGTCTATGCCGATGCTGCGCGTTCGTTCAAGCCCAACACTGGCGCCAGCCGCGAAGGCGGTGGTTTTGCGCCGGAGAAAGGCAAGTCCTACGAGATGGGCATCAAGTGGGAGGCGCTGGACCGGCAGTTGAGCGTGGATGCGGCGATCTATCAGATCGAGAAGAAGAACGTGCTGACCACCGATCCCGTGGACAATACCTTCAGTGTCGCGGCCGGCCAGGTGCGCAGTCGAGGCTTCGACCTCAATGTGGCAGGTAACCTCACGCCCGAATGGCGCGTGATCGGCGGCTACGCGTACGTAGATGCGGAAGTTACCCGTGATAACACGTTGCGCTCCGGCACGCGCTTGATGAACATCCCGCGCAACAGTTTCAGCCTGCTCAACGTCTACGAGTTCCAGGACGGCGCGCTCAAAGGCCTGGGCCTGGGCGCCGGCGGCAAGTACGTCGACCAACGCGCCGGCCAGACCGCCAATACGGCATTCTCCATGGACGCCTATACCGTGGTCGACCTGCTCGGTTACTACAAGGTCAATGAGCGTGTGCGCTTGAACCTCGATGTGAAGAACCTGTTCAACCGCGAATATGAAGAAGGCGCGTTCGGCAATATCTACGCCTACCCCGGCGCACCGCGTACCGTGCAGGTGGGCATCGCCTACACCCTGTGATGAACAGCTGCGGTACCACGCAGGGCCGGTGGCGAGAGAGATTGCTCCCGTGACGCTACGCGATCCAACTGTGGGAGCTGGCTTGCCTGCGATGACGGCCTGACAGCCGACACTTCTCTACCTGACACCCCACATTTGGAATGCGGCGCGTCAGGTGGATATGCGTCGGCTGGCAGGCCGTCGCGGGAGCAAGCTCCCTCGCCACAGGGGCCTGCATCAGCTTCCCTGTCAGGTTTGACAGTAGACACTGGCGGGCGATCGAGGGATGTTTGCTCGTAACGTGCCAGCGCAGCGGTCGGCGCTCATTGCTTTTCGAAGCCACGCTTAATAGGGATATTAAAAATGGAACGGGAACTGATCGAGAAAGCTGAAGACCTGATCAAAAAGACCAACGATGCCGAGCGTCTGTTCACCCGATACGCCACCAAGTGCTACACGTCAGCCTTGCAAAAATATGCCAAGGAGATCAGCGAAACCTCCTATACCTATCTGCTGGCCGAGCTGGCCGAAAGTTCGCTGAGTTCGGAAATTCTAGGCCGTCCAGGCGCCAATATCAGCCTGGTCAGGATCGAGATAGAGGAGGTCATGCTCGAAGCCGATGTGATCAAGAAATTGAAGCGGGCCGAAACCCATTACCTGGAAACCCTGGAATCGGTGCGCAAGTTCGAAGACCTTAAACGCTTCGAGAAAATGCAGGACACGTCCGATATCGTCCGCTCGATAAAACTCGGCGTGTCACGTTTCAATATCCTGTTTGTCATCTTGCTGATTGGTGGGTTGACCTGGGCGGCGATCAATCTGCCTAAAGAAGCCTTGGCGTTGATTTCCGCTGCGATCGGCGGCGCCATCACTCACTTGCTGTCCGAGCGCCAGGCCGTGCTGGCGCTGAAAAAAGAGGGTGATAACACCTGCCCCAGGGCCAACAATAACAGTCAGGAATGACGCGGGCTCACAACGGCGTCAACACGTTCATCACCGTATCCAGCGCCACCCGCGTGTCATCCAGTTGCACCAGCGACGCATGCCGCGCACCCAGGGCGTCGCGGTTCTGGATCGCCGTGAGGATCGCTTTGTGCCGAGGCAGACTCAGGCCCTGGATATCCGGGCGGCGGTTGGTGATGTTGATCGACTCGCGCAACGGCAGCGAGAGCATGTTGCACATATAGGCGAGCAGGTCGTTGCGGGTGGCGTCGGCAATCGCGCGGTGGAAGTCCAGGTCGGCCTGTAACAGGTCCTCGTGGGTCTTGGCGGTTTCCATGCCTTGGTAGGCTTGTTCGATGGTGGCGATGTCTTCGTCGGTGGCGGTGGTCGCGGCCATGGCGGCGATTTCCGGTTCGAGGATGC
The DNA here is from genome assembly GCF_001320835.1 of Pseudomonas sp. NBRC 111138. NCBI lineage: Bacteria > Pseudomonadati > Pseudomonadota > Gammaproteobacteria > Pseudomonadales > Pseudomonadaceae > Pseudomonas > Pseudomonas sp. NBRC 111138. Next base: position 6,916 of record NZ_BCBO01000146.1, read on the forward strand.
GGCGCACCCCGGCCAGGGTGTTGAAGAACTCGCTGTGGGGCGTGGACTGCATCAACCAGGACAGCACGTCCGGGTCGAGCAGGTGCCATTTCAAGCGTGGCCGTACCACCGCGCCCACCCGTGGCTTGGAATACACCAGGCCCTTGGCGCTGAGCACCCGCGTGGCTTCGCGCAATACCGAGCGGCTGACCTGGTATTCCTCGCACAGCGTGGCTTCCATGGGCAAGCGTTCTTCAGGCTTGAAGCGACCGGAAACGATGTGCATGCCCAAGTCCTGAACGATCTGGGCATGCTGGCTCTTGCGCGGCTTGGGCGGCTGGTGATCCATAACGACGGGGAGGCTCTGGCTTAGATTCGCCGCATCATAGCATCCCAATTAGTGGGAATGCCGTGGGACTTCTGCCCCGCGACAGCCCACCAGGAAGTCAAAGTCACAGCCTTGGTCGGCCTGCAGCACATGGTCGATATACAGCTGGCGATAGCCGCCGACGATTAGGTTCTGCGCGGGCGGCAGGTCGGCCATGCGCGCTGCCAGCTCGGCATCTGGAATGTCCAGGTGCAGGCGGCCATTGGCGCAATCGAGTTCGATCCAGTCACCTTCCTTCACTGTTGCCAACGGCCCGCCGGCGGCGGCTTCCGGTGCCACGTGCAACACCACGGTGCCGTAGGCGGTGCCGCTCATGCGCGCATCGGAAATGCGCACCATGTCCGTCACGCCCTGGGCCAGCAGCTTGGCGGGCAGGCCCATGTTGCCGACTTCGGCCATGCCGGGGTAACCCTTGGGGCCGCAGTTCTTCATGACCAGGATCGAGTTGGCATCCACGTCCAGCTCCGGGTCGTTGATGCGTGCCTTGTACATGTCGAAGTTCTCGAACACCACGGCGCGGCCACGGTGTTGCATCAGTTCGGGGCTCGCTGCCGAAGGCTTGAGCACCGCGCCCAGGGGCGCGAGGTTGCCACGCAGCACGCAGATGCCGCCGTCGGCGCGGATCGGGTTGTCCAGGGTGCGGATCACTTCGTCCTGGCCGTAGATCGGCGAATCCTGGGTGTTCTCGCCCAGGGACTTGCCGTTGACCGTCAAGGCGTTGGGGTGGGGGATCAGATTGGCCTCACCCAGGCGACGCAGCACCGCGGGCAGGCCGCCGGCGTAGTAGAACTCTTCCATCAGAAAGCGTCCGGAGGGCTGCAGGTCGACGATGGTCGGCATACCGCGGCCGATGCGGGTCCAGTCATCCAGGTCCAACTCCACGCCGATGCGCCCGGCGATGGCTTTCAGGTGAATCACCGCGTTGGTCGAACCACCGATAGCTGCGTTTACGCGAATCGCGTTTTCAAACGCTTCTTTGGTGAGGATCTTCGACAGCTTCAAGTCTTCGCGCACCATCTCGACCGCACGCATACCGGACATATGCGCCAGCACATATCGCCGTGCATCCACTGCCGGGATCGCCGCGTTGTGGGGCAGGGAAGTGCCCAGCGCCTCGGCCATGCAGGCCATGGTGGAGGCCGTGCCCATGGTGTTGCAGGTGCCCGCCGAACGCGACATGCCGCCCTCGGCCGCGAGGAAATCATCCAGGGTGATGGTGCCGGCCTTGACCTGTTCGCTGAGCTGCCACACCACCGTCCCCGAGCCGATGTCCTGGCCCTTGTGCTTGCCGTTGAGCATCGGCCCGCCAGTGACGACGATGGCCGGCACATCACAACTGGCCGCGCCCATCAGCAGCGCCGGGGTGGTCTTGTCGCAGCCGGTCAGCAGCACCACACCGTCAATCGGATTGCCGCGAATCGCTTCTTCCACATCCATGCTCGCCAGGTTGCGCGTGAGCATGGCGGTAGGGCGCAGGTTGGATTCGCCATTGGAAAACACCGGGAACTCCACCGGGAAGCCACCGGCCTCGATCACGCCACGCTTGACGTGCTCGGCGATCTGGCGGAAATGCGCGTTGCACGGCGTCAGCTCCGACCAGGTGTTACAGATGCCGATGATCGGCTTGCCATGGAACTGATGGTCGGCAATGCCCTGGTTCTTCATCCAACTGCGGTACATGAAGCCGTTTTTGTCGGCGGTACCAAACCACTGGGCAGAGCGTAGGCCGGGCTTTTTGTCAGGCATGATCGATTCTCTTATTGTATGACTATATGTTCTATGCGTGCTTAAACATAAGCGCAAAATCGCCGCTTTGGAAGTGTTGTTTTGCAAATAGTCATACTATATAGTCGGTCTCAACTGAGGTATGGCCCTGGCGGATTTCGTCAGAGGCGTCCCCCGAGCTTCTATAAAAACAACAATCGGAGATCGACCCCATGAGCCAGGAACTGCGGCTTATTCGGCGCATCACGCTGAAACTGATTCCCTTCCTGATCCTGCTGTACCTGATCGCCTACGTGGACCGTTCCGCCGTGGGCTTCGCCAAGCTGCACATGGGCGCTGACGTGGGCATCGGTGACGCCGCCTATGGCCTCGGTGCCGGGTTGTTCTTCATTGGCTATTTCCTGTTCGAAATTCCCAGCAACCTGATGCTTGACCGCTTCGGCGCACGGCGCTGGTTTGCGCGCATCATGATCACCTGGGGCGCCATCACCATCGGCATGGCGTTCGTGCAGGGGCCGCACAGCTTCTATGTGATGCGCTTTCTGCTGGGCGCGGCGGAGGCGGGGTTCTTTCCCGGCGTGCTGTACTACATCACCCAGTGGTTCCCGGTGCGCCATCGCGGCAAGATCCTCGGGCTGTTCATCCTCTCCCAACCTATTGCAATGATGATCACCGGCCCGGTGTCCGGCGGTTTGCTCGGCATGGACGGCATTCTTGGCCTGCATGGCTGGCAGTGGCTGTTCATCGTGATCGGCACCCCGGCGATCCTGCTGACCTGGCCGGTGCTGCGTTACCTGCCGGACGGCCCCCAGAAGGTCAACTGGATGAGCGAGGAAGAAAAAGCCTGGCTCACCGGCGAGCTGCACAAAGACCTGCAAGCCTACGGCCAGACGCGCCATGGCAACCCCTTGCATGCGCTCAAGGACAAGCGCGTGTTGCTGCTGGCGCTGTTCTACCTGCCGGTGACCCTGAGTATCTACGGCCTCGGCTTGTGGCTGCCGACCCTGATCAAGCAGTTTGGCGGCAGCGACCTCACAACCGGTTTCATCTCCGCCGTGCCCTATATCTTCGGCATCATCGGCCTGTTGATCATCCCGCGCAGTTCCGACCGCTTGAACGACCGTTACGGCCATCTCGCCGTGCTCTATGTACTGGGCGCCATCGGCCTGTTCTGCAGCGCCTGGCTCACGGTGCCAGTGCTGCAAATGGCCGCGCTGTGCCTGGCGGCGTTTGCCATGTTTTCCTGCACCGCCGTGTTCTGGACGCTGCCGGGGCGCTTTTTTGCCGGCGCCAGTGCGGCGGCCGGTATTGCCTTGATCAACTCGGTGGGCAACCTCGGCGGTTACATCGGCCCGTTCGTGATCGGTGCGCTCAAGGAGTACACCGGCAATCTGGCCTCAGGCTTGTATTTCTTATCCGGTGTGATGGTGTTCGGCTTGCTGCTGACCCTCGTGGTCTACCGCTTGTTGGAACGCAAGCACGTGCTGCCCGTCGACCAATTCGCCGCCAGCGCCCGTGGCGCCACACGTACTTAAATCCAGGAGAACCTGCATGCGTTTAGTTCAGTTCGAGTTGAGCAACGGTGAGCGCCGCGTCGGCGTGGTAGAAGGCAACTATGTACGCGAAGTGCGCGGCGCCCACAGCGTGCGTGAACTCGCGCTGGCCGCCATCAATGCCGGCGGCAAGTTGCAGCAACAGGTAGAAGCCCTCGGCCTGGGCGGCAGCCATGACTACGCCGCCTTGTTGGCGGAACACAAAATCCTGCCGCCGCTGGACCATCCGGACCCGGCCCATATGCTGATCAGCGGCACTGGCCTCACCCACCTGGGCAGTGCCTCGGCCCGCGACAAGATGCACCAGCAGGCCGGCGACGACAGCGCGATGACCGACACCATGCGCATCTTCAAATGGGGCGTGGAGGGCGGCAAACCAGGCGCCGGCCAGGCCGGTGTGCAACCAGAGTGGTTCTACAAAGGCGATGGCAGCATCGTCGTGCGCCCGGGCCAGGCGTTCCCGGTGCCGCCGTTCGCCGAAGACGCCGGCGAAGAACCGGAAATCGGCGGCCTCTATGTGATCGGCCATGACCGTAAACCCTATCGCCTGGGCTTTGCGGTGGGCAACGAGTTCTCCGACCATGTGATGGAGCGCAAGAACTACCTGTACCTGGCCCATTCCAAGCTGCGCAATTGCAGCTATGGCCCGGAGTTGCGCGTGGGCGAACTGCCCGAGCATCTGGCGGGCACCAGCCGCATTCTGCGCAACGGCGAGGTCATCTGGCAGAACGAATTCCTCAGTGGCGAGGCCAATATGTGCCACAGCCTGGAAAACCTCGAATACCACAACTTCAAATACAGCCAGTTCCTCAAGCCGGGCGATGTGCACATTCACTTCTTCGGCACCGCCACCTTGTCATTCGCCGAGGGTATACGTACCCAGCCGGGCGATGTGTTCGAGATCAGCCAGGCTGAATTCGGCGCGCCGTTGATCAACGGTATCGGCAGCAGCGATGCGGCATTTGAACCCGGCCAAGTCACCCCCCTTTAAGGAGATCAACATGACCCCGTTCCTCGGCCACAACTACATCGGCGGCCAGCGCAGCGCCAACGGCAGCATCAAGCTGCAAAGCATCGACGCTACCACCGGCGAAGCCTTGCCCCAGGATTTCTACCAGGCCACCGCCCAGGAAGTGGACGCCGCCGCCCAGGCCGCGGCACAGGCTTACCCAGCCTATCGCGCCTTGAGCGCCGCACGGCGTGCGCAGTTCCTGGATGCGGTGGCCGATGAGCTGGACGCCTTGGGCGATGACTTCGTCGAACTGGTCTGCCGCGAAACCGCCTTGCCGGCCGCACGCATCAAAGGCGAACGCGGGCGCACCAGCGGCCAGATGCGCTTGTTCGCCACCGTGCTGCGCCGTGGTGACTTCTACGGCGCGCGTATCGACAAGGCCCTGCCAGAGCGCCAGCCGCTGCCGCGCCCGGACCTGCGCCAATACCGTATCGGCCTCGGCCCGGTGGCGGTGTTCGGCGCCAGCAACTTCCCCCTGGCATTTTCCACGGCTGGCGGCGACACCGCTGCCGCGCTGGCCGCCGGCTGCCCGGTGGTGTTCAAGGCCCACAGTGGGCACATGGCGACCGCCGAGCGCGTGGCCGATGCGATCATTCGTGCTGCCGAGGCCACCGAGATGCCGGCTGGCGTGTTCAATATGATCTTTGGCGGCGGCGTCGGTGAGGCGCTGGTCAAGCATCCGGCGATCCAGGCGGTAGGCTTTACCGGCTCGCTCAAAGGCGGCCGCGCCCTCTGCGACATGGCCGCGGCGCGCCCGCAACCGATCCCGGTATTTGCCGAGATGTCGAGCATCAACCCCGTGATCGTGCTGCCCCAGGCGCTGCAAGCCCGCGCTGAAAGCATTGCCCGTGACCTGACCGCGTCGGTGGTACAAGGCTGCGGCCAGTTCTGCACCAACCCAGGCCTGGTGATCGGTATCGCCTCGCCTGCGTTCACCGCGTTCACTCAGCAGGTCGCGCAATTGATCGGTGAACAACCGGCGCAAACCATGCTGAATGCCGGCACCCTGGGCAGCTACGGCAAGGGCCTGGAAAAACTCCGGTCTCACCCGGGCATCCAGCATCTGGCGGGCAGCGCGCAATCGGGCAACCAGGCGCAACCGCAACTGTTCAAGGCGGATGTACGTCTGTTGATTGACGGCGATGAAGTGCTCCAGGAAGAAGTCTTCGGCCCCACCACGGTGTTCGTCGAAGTGGCCGATCAGGCCCAACTCAGCGCCGCCCTGCAGGGGCTGCACGGGCAATTGACCGCCACGCTCATCGGCGAACCGACCGACCTGCACCAGTTCGCCGAACTCACGCCCCTGCTGGAACAGAAAGTCGGGCGCATCCTGCTCAACGGTTACCCCACTGGCGTGGAGGTGTGCGATTCCATGGTTCACGGCGGGCCGTACCCGGCGACTTCCGACGCCCGTGGCACCTCGGTCGGCACCTTGGCCATCGACCGTTTCCTGCGCCCGGTGTGCTTCCAGAACTACCCTGATAGCCTGCTGCCCGACGCGTTGAAAAACGCCAACCCTTTGCGTATTCAGCGCCTGGTAAATGGCACGTCATCGCGCGAATCGCTGTAACTGATCAGGAGGCTTCATGTCGTTGAGCGCAGTCACCCCGCACCGTGCCCGGTTGGGCGAAGGGCCGTTCTGGGATGTACCGACCCAGGCCCTGTATTGGGTGGATATCGCCGCCCGCCAGGCGCTGCGTCTGATGGGGGGGCAGTTGCAGGTGTGGCAATTGCCTGAGCACGTCTCGGCGTTCATCCCCTGTCAAAGCGGTGATGCGCTGGTGACCTTGAGCAGCGGTGTGTATCGCCTGGACCTGGCCACCGAAGCCTTGACCCTGCTGTGCGTAGCCGACCCGCAAACGGGCAACCGCGGCAATGAAGCACGCTGCGATGCCCAGGGCCGGCTGTGGTTGGGCACCATGCAGAACAACATAGGCGAGCAGGGCGAAGACCTGCCAATTACCCGGCGCTCCGGTGGCTTGTTTCGCATCGATGCCGATGCGCGGGTCACGCCGTTGTTGGCGGGCCTGGGCATTCCCAACACCCTGCTTTGGAACGAGGCGGGCAGCCAGGTGCATTTCGGCGACAGCATGGACGGTACGCTCTATCAGCATTCGATCCAGGCTGACGGCCAACTCGGCGCCGCCCAGGCCTGGTTCGGGCCGCACACACGCGGCGGCCCGGATGGCTCGGCCATGGACGCCGACGGCTACATCTGGAACGCACGCTGGGACGGCAGTTGCCTGCTGCGGCTAACGCCTTCAGGTGAGGTGGATCGCATCATCGAACTACCGGTCAGCCGTCCCACCAGTTGCGTGTTCGGTGGGCCCGAGCTCACCACGCTGTACATCACCAGCGCGGCGAGTCCCTTGGATCACCCCCTTGATGGTGCGGTATTGGCCATTGAGGTCGACGTGCCAGGCAAGCCCTGTCACCGCTTCGCCGGATAAACCAAACGCGCCGTTGTGGCGAGGGAGCTTGCTCCCGTTCGACAGCGCAGCTGGAGCTGGCTTTTTTGGGGGGGGCGCTGCGCACCCCAGCGGGAGCAAGCTCCCTCGCCACAACAGTACCCGTACACAAAACGAACATTGAAAAAAACAACAACAAGGAGTCACCCCTATGAATCGTCGTCGTGGTTTGCGTTCCCTGTGCTGCGCCGCTGTGGCGGTCTCGGCCATGAGCTTGAGCGGCCTGTTGCTGGCCGCTGAAGAAGTGAAAATCGGTTTTCTGGTCAAGCAGGCCGAAGAGCCGTGGTTCCAGACGGAGTGGGCGTTTGCGGAAAAAGCCGCCCAGGACAAAGGCTTCAAACTCATCAAGATCGCGGTGCCGGACGGCGAGAAAACCCTCTCGGCCATCGACAGCCTGGCCGCCAACGGCGCCAAAGGCTTCGTGATCTGCCCGCCGGACGTGTCCCTGGGCCCGGCCATCGTTGCCAAGGCCAAGGTCAACGGTTTGAAAGTGATGG
>NZ_BCBO01000147.1:0-1142 GCF_001320835.1 Pseudomonas sp. NBRC 111138
GACCGCTTTGTCGATGCCAAGGGCAACTTCATGGAAGACGTGCCGTACCTGGGCATGGCCGCGTTTGAAGTCGGCCAGAAGCAAGGCGCCGCCATGGCCGCCGAAGCGAAAAAACGTGGTTGGGACTGGAAGGACACCTACGCGGTGATCAACACCTTCAACGAGCTCGACACCGGCAAGAAGCGCACCGACGGCTCGATCAAGTCGCTGGAAGAGGCTGGCATTCCTAAAGATCACATCCTCACCGCCCCGCTGAAAACCCTCGACGTGCCAGGCAGCATGGACGCCACCAACTCGGCACTGGTCAAGCTGCCGGGTAGCGCGAAGAACCTGATCATCGGCGGCATGAACGACAACACCGTGCTCGGCGGCGTGCGCGCCACCGAAAGTGCCGGTTTCGCCGCAGCCAATGTGATTGGTATCGGCATCAATGGCACCGACGCCATCGGCGAATTGAAGAAAGCCAACAGCGGCTTCTTCGGCTCGATGCTGCCCAGCCCGCACATTGAAGGCTACAAAAGCGCTGAGATGATGTACGAGTGGGTTACCCAGGGCACCGAGCCGCCGAAATACACGGCCATGGACGAAGTGACGCTGATTACCCGTGAAAACTTCCAGGCGGAACTGACCAAGATCGGGCTGTGGAAATGACCGCTGCGGCCCTGCGGTTTGAAGGCATCGGCAAGACCTTTCCCGGGGTCAAGGCGCTGGATGGCATTTGCTTCACCGCCCACCCGGGGCAGGTGCACGCGCTGATGGGTGAGAACGGCGCCGGCAAGTCGACCCTGCTGAAAATCCTCGGCGGCGCCTACATTCCGTCCAGCGGTACGGTGCAGATCGGCGCGCAGACCATGGCCTTCAAATGCGCCGCCGACAGCATCGCCAGCGGTGTGGCGGTGATTCACCAGGAGCTGCATCTGGTGCCGGAAATGAGCGTGGCCGAGAACCTGTTCCTCGGGCATTTGCCCACGCGCTTTGGCGTGGTCAACCGGAGCCTGCTGCGCAAGCAGGCCCTGGCCTGCCTCAAGGGCCTGGCCGATGAAATCGACCCCGACGAGAAACTCGGGCGCCTGTCCCTGGGCCAGCGCCAATTGGTGGAAATCGCCAAGGCGCTGTCCCGTGGCGCCCATGTGATCGCCTTT
>NZ_BCBO01000148.1:0-17493 GCF_001320835.1 Pseudomonas sp. NBRC 111138
CGTAGGCAACGGCAAGATGGGCCCTGGCACGAGCAACAATGAGCCGAAGATCAACAAGGGCGACGACTCGAACATCCCCGGCGCGCAGAAACAACCAGCGCCTTGATGCACCCTTGGTACGACCAACACCCGACCATTTCCCAGTGAAGAGGTACGCATGAACGTCGATAGAAACCTTGAAAAAGAAGTCCTCACCCGCCTGCTGCACGCCCATCCGCAAGGCTTGGGCAAGGAGGTGCTGGACAATTACCGCGGTGAAAAAGAGGTCGCCAGTGTCTTGGCGTTCCTGCAGGACCGCGGGCTGATCAAGGATGGGCATGTGACCACCGACGACGCCGGCGAATACGCGTTGAACCTGCCGATCAAGCTCACCGCTTCTGGTGTGGATGAGGCGCGCAAGCTCGACGCTCAAAGTACTCAGTAATCCATTTCTGGCCTGGCCCCGCGACTGGGGCCAGAGGGAGTTTTAGCGATGCCTCGTGGAAGCAAAGCCAAATACACCGACGAACAGAAACGCAAGGCCGCTCATATCGAAGACAGTTATGAGCATAAGGGGTTGCCCAAGGACGAAGCCGAAGCCCGCGCCTGGGCGACCGTCAACAAACAGTCCGGCGGTGGTGAAAAAGCCGGCGGATCAGGCAGGCGCAAAGCACCGGCCAAGAAAACCCAGGACCGGCAGGAATCGGCCAAGCGTGCCGCTGCCAGCCGTGAAGGCCACCCGCGCAGCAGTGGGGCTTCGCTGGGTACGCAGACTAAGGAAAGTTTGATGAAAGAGGCGAGGGCTAAGGATATTCCTGGGCGCTCAACCATGCGCAAAGATGAGTTGATTCAAGCGCTGAAAAAAGCAGGTTAGACGCAGAACCCTTTGTGGGAGCGGGCTTGCTCGCGAAGGAGGTGTGTCAGTCAACACATGCTTTAACTGATACACCTCCTTCGCGAGCAAGCCCGCTCCCCCAGGGTTGTGCGTATTTACTCAGCCAGCAATGCGTCGACTTCGGTGACGCCAGGTGAAGTGGCCGGCCCCCAACGCGTCACCGCCAACGCCGCCGCTGCGTTCGCTCGACGCGCCGCCTCAACGGGTTTCAAGCCCTGCGCCAACCCGGCAATAAATACCCCTGCATGCGCATCCCCCGCACCATTGCTGTCTACCGCCTGCACCTTGAAGCCAGGTACATGCTCAGTCTCTGCCCCACGCCCTACCCAGCAACCATTTGGTCCATCACGCACAACCAGCAGTGCCTGCAAGTGCTGATTCAGCATGGGCAGCGCCTGACTCATATCCGCCGCCCCGGTAAACGCGAGGGCTTCAGGGCCATTGCTGGTCCAGATGTCGATACGCGGCAACAAGGCACGCATCAACGCCGAGTCCGGCGCCTTGACCAGCGGGCCCGGGTCGAATACCACCACGATCTCTCGCGGCAGCGCCAGCAGCCAGTCAAGCAACGGCTGCGCCTTACCTTCAAGCAGCAAGCTGTAGCCACTGACGTACACATAATCATCGATACGCGGGACGATCTGAGCCAAGTCGTCGGCGCTGAGCTCACCCTCGGCACCGAGATAGGAGATGAAGGTGCGTTCGGTGCTCGCTTCAGTCAGCGACACGCACAACCCGGTATCTTTGCCAGCGCTGGCCGCCAAGGCCATTTCAACACCTTCGGCCTGCATCGCGGCACGCGCCAGCTCGCCAAAGCGCCCATCGCCATGGCGGCCCAGATAAACCACCGGCAACCCATTGCGCCGTGCCGCAGCCATTACGTTGAAACCGCCACCGACTTGGAAACTGGCGGAGTTGGCCAGCACGTCACCGCCGCTTGCCGGCAGGGTGTCGAGGCCCATGACCAGGTCGACAATGACCTGGCCGGTGTGCAGCAATCTAGACATTGGCGCTCTCTGCTAAACCCGGACGACGGTCAGACGCTCCGCCCAAGACTGCATATATTCCGCCAGCCACCACGAAGGTCACGATCCAGCCCAGCCCGTTGTGGCCCAGCCAGGAGTCGGACAGCGGCCCGGCAAACCAGATGTTTTCGGCGGTGGTGCCGATGGTGGTGAAGCTGAACCCCAGCACAATAGCCACGGCCCAGGCGCCAAATGCACGCCACTCCACGCCGCCGCGATACCAGTAGGCACTGTTGGGGCTGACGTCCAGCAGGTCGGTGGGGCTGTAGTAATGACGGTGAATCAGGTCGACCACGAAAATCCCGACCCACGCCGTGATCGGCACCGCCAGCAGCGAAATGAAGGTAATGAACGGGCCATAGAAGCTATCGGCGATCAGCATGAAATAGATGGAGCCGGCAAAAATCGCCACGATATCGACGATCACTGCATGCACGCGCTTGACCTTCAAGCCCAGGGTCAGGGTAGTGAGGCCGGCCGAGTACACCGACAGGTTGTTCGACAGCAACAGGCCGCCGAACGCGGTGATCAGGTACGGCACGGCCATCCAGGTCGGCAGCATGTCGCGGATCGCGATGATGGGGTCGGTGGCCGATGCCAGGTCATTGTTACCCACCGACAACAGGCCACCCAGGGTGATCAGTAGCACCAGCGGGATACCTGCACCAAACGCGGCGGAGGCCACCAGGCGCACGGCCTTGACGCTGCGGTGCTGGTAACGCGACATGTCTGCACCGGCGTTGGCCCAACCGATACCGGTACCGGCAGCCATGGTGCCTACGCCAATGATCATCGCGCTCAACGGCGCCGGGGTGGCGTTGAACACCGCGCTCCAGTCGATGGTGGCACACAGAAAGCCGCCCACCAGAATGTTCAGGCCGCCGAATACGTAGGTGGCCCACTTCTGGATCACCAGCAACGTGGCGTGGCCCAGGCCCGATACGGCCAGGGTCAACAGCACGAAGATGGCAATGAAGATCAGGGTGAGCACCGGCGCGCTCTTGGCCTCCACTGCCGAGCCGAACAGGATGGAGCTCAACGACAACAATACGAAGGCTGCGGTGGTGGTGTTGACGGTTTCCCAACCCAGGCGGGACATCAGCGACACCAATGTCGGGCCGATATTGCCGCGCACACCGAAAATGGCGCGGGACAAGGTCAGGCTGGGCGCACGACCACGGCGACCGGCGATGGAGATGATGCCCACTACGGCAAAGGAGCCCGCGGCGCCAAGAATCGCGACGATGATCGCCTGCCAGATGGCCAGGCCACGAAACGCCACCAGCGTTGCACCAAGGGGCAAGCCGAGGATGCTGATATTGGCCGCGAACCACACCCAGAACAGTTGCAGCGGATGACCGTTGCACTCGCCTTCCGGGACCGGCTCAATGCCGCGTGTTTCCAGTTGCCCGGCGGTTTGGCCGGAAGAGGGGCTGCTCATTAAGGGGGGCTCCTGATGCCTGTATTGTTGTTGTGGTTGTGGCAGCGAGTCGAATCTTTATCCGGTCTTCCTGACCCAACGCTTTTGAATGTGGGAGCTGGCTTGCCAGCTCCCACATTTGGTTCCGTGTTTATCGCAAGGCCAATAACCCTTGGGCCAGCGGCTGCAAGTCCAGGCCATTGACCCGCTTGACCTGTTCAACCAACGCCTCAGGCCAGCACTGCATACCCAGGCACGCCCCCAGCATGGCGCCCAGAATCGCGGCAATGGTGTCGGTGTCGCCGCCCAGGCTGGCCGCCAGGCACAGGGCTTCGAAGGCATTCATATCACCCGACGTCACTTGCTGGGCCAAGGCAAACGAGACCACCACCGATTCCTGGGAAGCCACCGAAGTACCAATCAACTCGTAAAGCAGGTCGGCAAACAACGCTTTGTCGCCGCTGCCGACGCTCAGGGTGCGAGCCCAACTGATGCGGGTAGAAATGCGTCCGCCCGCGATCCAGTGACCATGGCTTTCGGCCTGTCGGGCAATCTGGGTCCCGATATTCAGGGCTTCCCCCAGGTCCACGCCATTGATGCCAGCCGAGACCACCGCCGCCACGGCCGCAGCGCTGGAAATACCCAGGTTGGTGTTATGGGTGACCTGGCATGCCTGGATCACCGCCTGGATAAACCGCGCCGGGTCGCTGACATCGACGGCGATGCCCACCGGGGTGATGCGCATGGCCGCACCATTGGTGGTGCCGTAGCGCCCGGATTCCTCCGGAGTATGACCGGCGAGGATCATGTCGATTGCGCGTTTGGTGGACGGCCCGAGCAAGTCCTGGGAACCCTTGGCGCGCATCCCCGCTTCCCAGTCGATCAGGCGCTGGGCAAGCACGGTGGGCTCGATCTTGCCCTGGCCTTGCACCAGTAACTCGGCAACCAGGATGGCTTGTTCGGTGTCATCGGTGATGGAACCGGCAGGCATGTTGGGCGCAATGGGCTGGTCCGCGTCGGCATCTTCCAAGGCGGTGATAGCACCGAAGCGCTTTTGTACCTGCTCGCGGCTCAAGGATTGGGTGGGCATGCCCAAGGCATCGCCCAGGGCCAGGCCATAAAAGGCGCCAAGTGCGCGATTTTCTCGGCTCATTTCGACGCTCCAAACTGCAGATGCAGGCGAAAGTGCAACGGGTCAAGCAGGCTTTCGACATGCTCCATGAAACGCTCGCGACGATCATAGGTGGTGCGCGACGCCTTGAGAAATACCGTACCGCTGGGGCGCCCGAGTAATTCGGCGTCTTCATCGCTCAGGGGTTCAGCACCGATCCACTGGTCACCGTCGGCCCCGACGTAGCCGTAGGCGGCCAGAGTGATGGTCAGGGAATTATCGATCAGCCCAATGTGGGGCAGGTTTTCCAGATCGCCAACGGCCGGCATCAACGAGCGTTCCAGCGACACCGCTGTACCGTCAGCCGTGCGCCGGAGGCGGTCGAGGGTAATGAACTGGTCGGTGCCGAAACGGCTGAACAGATGCGGGCGCGTCACGGCTTCGAAACGCAGGACGTCGGTGCTTACATGGGCGCCCGTATCGGCCAAGGCCTGGGCCCAACCGCTGCGTTGGTCCAACACCATGCCGTCAAAGGTGACAATCGAACCGACGCCGCTCTGGGTGGCGATGTAGTTGCGACGCTTGAGCTCGGCCAGCGCCTCGCGCAGCGTGCCGCGGCTGACCGCAAACTCCTCGGCCAGTTGGTGCTCGCCCGGCAACAGAAAGCCGTCGGCCATGACTCCACCTTCGATACGGCGGATGAGCTCATCGACGACGCGTTTTTTCTTATCAAATCGAACATGTCTAATCATGTACAAATTGATAACCGAAAGCGCGCGTTTACCGCAAGAGGATTATTTCAGGCTGAAGACAAAAACCGCCTCAGGGCTCCAGGCCGATGGGGAAAAACTCCCCGCTGCTCCAGACGCCAAGCCAGTTCTGACCGTTGATCGGACGGCTCACCGCCAGCTCCACCAACTGGTAAAAAACGTTTCTATGCACTAGGGCTTCGAGGTTGGTGCGAACGCGCACATAGGGGGCGGGTTCCTGGGTGATAGGGTCGGTCACCACCCGCAGCGGGTGCTCGAGACCTGCCTCGACCTGTTCGTCGACGTTGGTGGTAAAGCGTAATACCTGGCTTTCGCCCTGCCCTTGCACTTCCAGTGTCACTGCAACAAAGGGTGCGTCATCGACACGGATGCCGACCTTCTCCACGGGCGTCACCAGGAAATAATCATCGCCATCGCGGCGGATGATGTTGGAGAACAACTTGACCATCGGCTTTCGCCCGATAGGTGTGCCCTGGTAGAACCAAGTGCCATCGCGGGCGATGCGCATGTCGATGTTGCCGCAGAAATCCGGGTTCCACAAATGCACCGGTGCCGGCCCCTTGCCCTTGGGCAGTTGGGCCAATAGATCATTGGCCTTGGCGGAATCGGTCATGGCGGGCTCCTCTGTCTTACTGATCACTCATACCCAGCAAACCGCGGGCATATTGCGCCAGGGGGCGAGCGATCAAATCTTGTGGCGATGTGTCGTGGAACGTCAGTAAACCGCCACGACTGCGAATACGTGCAGTATCAATCAAATACTGGGTGCTGGTCTCGATCAACATGACTTGGATCACCCCGCTGTCCAGGCCAAGGCGGTCCAGGGCTTGCTGGTCGGTCCACTCGTCGGCGTTGCCGATACGGTCATCGGCTGCCGCAAAACGGCAATACAGCAGGTAGTGAGCACCGACGGCACGGGCTTCGGCCATGGCCTGTTCAAGACCTTCGGGCTGGCGGGCGCGACGCACCATGGGGAAATATTCAACGAAGCCATTGAATGCTTCCTCGGCCACTACATTGGGCCGCGGGTAGGCGCTGCCCGGCGGCACGAAGGCGCCCTGGGCGATAAACACAAAGGAGTCCGGCTGTATGCGCACCGAGGCAGTACGGCGCGTATCGCTGTGATCGAGCAGCCCGGCATCGCTCATCTGATAGCGGGTGCCTTCGGCCATATCACTGACGGTCATGCAACCGCCCAGGGCCAATGACGCCAGCAGCAAAACCAGACTACGCATCCTAATCCTCCAGAGGCCGGTGACAGGAAACCGGCGGATGGGGCGTGGGATGCAGAATCCGCGCCATTCAGCTGCGCTACAAATCAAATGTGTGAACCCGCAATATCTAGCTTAGCCACCAATGATCTTCATGATCGTGGCACCGCCGGAGAACGCCACTTCCTGCTTGTCAGCCAAGGCCTTCATCAACAAGCCCTGCAACGCCGGCAACGCCTGGTGACGCGGTTGATCGAGCAAGTCACCGACATAATGGCGATTGCTGGACGACAGGCACCCATGCAGCCAACCGGTGGAGGACAACCGCAACCGCGAACAGGTACGGCAGAACGGTACGCTCTCGTTGGCGATCACACCGAAGAAGCCTTTGCCCGGCACTTCGTAGCGTACCGCCGTCGCATCGACGGGTGCGTTGGCTTGCAGGTATTCATGTTGCTCGCCGATCAAGCTGAGCAGCTGTTGCAAGCTGACGAACTGTTGCAGGAACGCGTTGGAGTCTTTGGCCAGGTGCCCCATGCGCATCAGTTCGATAAAGCGCAGCTCGTAGCCACGCGCCAGGCAGTAATCGAGCAACGGCATCACCTGGTCCAGGTTCTGGCCGCGCAACGGCACCATGTTGACCTTGATCTTGATTCCGGCAGCACTGGCCTGGTCCATGCCATCGAGCACGGTGGCCAGGTCGCCGCCACGGGCGATACTGCGGAAAGCGTCGGCATCCAGCGTGTCGAGGGAGACATTGATGCGCCGAATACCGGCTGCCACCAGCAACGGCAGTTTACGCGCCAGCAGTTGGCCGTTGGTGGTCAGGCTGATGTCGCTCAGGCCCATCTGCCCTACCGCCCCCATGAAGGCTTCCAACTTGGGGCTGACCAACGGCTCACCGCCGGTAATGCGCAAGCGCTCGATACCCGCCGCTTCGATCAGGTAAGCCACGCCTCGGGCCATGGCCTCGGCCGACAGTTCATCCTGGGCAGCCACCAGCCGCTTGCCGTCAGGCACGCAATAGGTACACGCATAATTGCAGGCTGAAGTCAGGCTGATCCGCAAATTGCGAAAACGCCTGCCTTGACGATCAACGATCATGGATCACTCCGGCAGAGGATAATTCGGGCGCGCTAAAAGCTGACTCATAACTCAGCTTTTAGCAAGGTCCTTGCCTGAGTATATTCCTGGGTTACTGCGCCTGGCAGTAAATCGTTGCGCCATCACTGTGGCGAATGACTTACGTGGCAGGGGTGTCGCCGCTCTTCTCGGCGCCCGGCAGTTCCGGGCTGTGCTTGCGCTTGTTGCCCATGCGCACGCCGATGTCCATCAGGAATTGGAAGAAACCTTCCTGGTCTTCCAGCACATTGCTCCAGAACGGCGAGTGGTACAGCGCCACAGCGCCATGCACCAAGGCCCAGGCGGCGCAGTAATGGAAATACGGTGGCACGTCTTCAAGCTTGCCTTCGCTGATACGGCCCTTGATCAGCAGGGTCAGGCGTTCGAAGTTCGAGGCGCGGATCTTGTGCAGCTCCTCGACCATCTCCGGCACCTGGTGACCTTTGACCACCTTCTCTTCCAGGCGGTCGAACAGGCGGTAGCGCTGTGGGTCACGCATGCGGAACTCGAAGTAAGCGCGGGACAGGGCTTCCTTGTCTTTGTCGACATCCGCCGAGTGCAGCAACTCGTTCAAATCACGCTCGTAGTCGAGCATCAGGCGCAGGTAGATTTCGGCCTTGGACTTGAAGTGTTTGTAGATCGTGCCTTTGCCGATACCCACGGCATCCGCAATCATCTCGACGGTGACGCTGTCTTCACCTTGTTCGAGGAACAGCTTGAGCGCGGTGTCGAGAATTTCCTGCTCACGGCGGCGAAATTCACGGACCTTACGGGGTTCTTTGTGCATGAGGAAGAGTCTGCAAAGGTCGGAAATAGGGAGGGTTGCGCAGGGCCATGGATACGTGGCGATACGATTTACCCGGTGCGAGGGATTATCCCGACTGAACGGTCGTTGGGCAATGTCTATGTGAACCCGTCAGGCACATAACTTTCAATGCACCAACGATTTCGCCGTTATCAGTCAGAAATAATACGCAACACCTGAACCTGCCCATCAGCGCAATGAGAACTCAAGCGAAGGCCGCGTATTCCAAATCTGTTTAAAAAACGATCAATCACGACTGGACTGAATGGGATAGTGGTCAATACTTCAACTGTCGGCGCGACATCTCCCCCAAGTGACGCGTCGACCTGGGTACCGACGGACTGCGTGCCCTTGTTTTACTCCTAATGGTCTTAGCCCGGATTCACCCCCCAGAACCCGGGTTTTTTTTGCCTGGGATTCGGCCGCCCTAACCGGCTACGTGGGCCAGCGGGAACAGGCGCTTGAAGTTCTCGGTAGTCTGCTCGGCAAAGCGCTCGTACGACTCACCGCGCAGCATCGCCAGGTAATCAGCCACGTCACGTACATATTCGGGCAAGTTCGGTTTGCCGCGATGGGGGATGGGCGCCAGGTACGGCGAGTCGGTTTCCACCAGCAGGCGGTCGGCGGGCACCTGGCGGGCCACATCGCGCAGCGCGTCGGCATTGCGGAAGGTGACGATGCCCGACAGGGAAATATAGAACCCCAGGTCCAGGGCCGCCTTGGCCATGTCCCAGTCTTCGGTAAAGCAATGCAACACGCCAGCCTGCGGCAACGCGGCTTCACGCAGCAAGGCCAGGGTATCGGCACGGGCGCCTCGGGTGTGGACGATCACCGGCTTGCCCGTCTGCTGGGCGGCTTGCAGGTGCAGGCGGAACGAGGCCTGCTGCAACTCGGCAGCTTCAGGCTCGTAGTGATAGTCCAGGCCGGTTTCGCCAATGGCCACCACTCGCGGATGGTTGAGTTCGCCCAGTAGCCAGTCCAGAGCCGGCGCTTCGCCTGGCTTGAGGTCAAGCGGGTGAATGCCCACCGAGCAATCGACGTCGGCGTAGCGATCAGCCAGGGCTTTGACGTCGGCGGCGTTGTCGGCGCTGACGCCAATGCACAGGAAGTGCCCTACCCCACGCTGGCGGGCAGCTTCAAGGGCGACGTCGAGGGAACCGCCGTGCTGGGCAAGGTCGAGGCGATCAAGGTGGCAATGGGAATCTACGAGCATAGGAATCTGAGCTTAAGTCACAAAAGAGGTAGGGCCAACGATACACCCGTCAGCCACGGAATTTAACGGCGCCCGAGCAGGCCGACCCACTGCACAAGCAACGCCTCGAGCAACAGCACGCGGTTGAGGTTGGCCTTGCCGAGGACTTTCTGGCGCTGGGCGAGGATCCAGTCCTGGATGTTCAGCACTTTGTCCTGGGCACTTTTTTGCGCCAGGTATTGCACGACCTTGCGCATATCCGCCAAGCCCAGGCCGTTCTCATCCTGGGTGAGCTGGTAGCGCAGGATCAGGCTGGACCAGTCGCAGAACCAGTCGAACAACAGCAACAGCGGAATATCCTTCCAGGCGCTTTCGGCCAGTTGCGTGGCGGACAATTCCTGCTTGAGCAGTTTCTTCACGCCATCCGCGACCAGTGCACGCTGTTCGCGCACGCCCTGAGCCTGCAGCTTCACTGCCGCCAAAGGCGAGCCAGCCGCCAGGGTCAGCAACTCGCCTCGTTCTTCTGCGCTGCATTCCGGCAACGCCTGCGCCAGCCATTGCAGGCTCATGGCTTCGCTGGGCAACGGGCAAGCCTGCTGCACGCAACGGCTGCGAATGGTCGGCAACAAGCGGCTGGACTGGTGGCTCACCAGCAACAGCACGGTATCGCCGGACGGCTCTTCAAGGCTTTTGAGCAAGGCGTTGGCCGCGTTGATGTTCATCGCCTCAACCGGCTCAATCAGCACCACTTTGCGCCCGCCCATCTGCGCGGTCTGCACCACGAAGCTCACCAGGTCGCGCACTTGGTCGACCTTGATGGCCTTGTCCGCTTCCTCGGGCTCCAGCACATAGTTGTCCGGGTGACTGCCAGCCTTGAGCAACAGGCAGGACTTGCACTCGCCACATGCCTCCAGATTGACCGGGCGTTGGCACAACAGGCTGCCCATCAGGCGTTCGGCGAGGTGGCGTTTACCGATGCCCACCGGCCCATGCAGCAGATAGGCGTGGGCGTGCTGGGCGCGCCCCGCCAGTTGCTGCCAGAGGCCGTCCTGCCACGGGTAGGACTCAGCCACGGCTACGCTCCAACAGAGTGGGCAGCAGCGCGTCGATAGCCTGTTGCACGCGGCTCAGCGGCTGGGCGGCGTCCAACAGGTAATAACGTGCGGGCTCAGCCTTGGCGCGCTGCAGGAAAGCGCTGCGCACTGCATCAAAGAAGGCTTGGCCTTCCAACTCGAAACGATCCAGACGACCTCGCGCACTGGCGCGGGCCATGCCCACTTCCACCGGCAGGTCGAACAACAGGGTCAGGTCGGGGCGCAGATCGCCTTGCACGAAGGTTTCCAGGGCGGTGATGCGCTCCATGGACAACCCCCGGCCCCCACCCTGGTAGGCGTAGGTGGAATCGGTAAACCGGTCGCAGATCACCACGGCACCCCGCGCCAGGGCCGGGCGAATCACTTCGGCCAGGTGCTGGGCACGGGCGGCAAACACCAGGAGCAACTCGGTGTCCGGATTCATCGGCTCGTCACCCGGGGTCAGCAGGACGTCGCGAATGCGCTCGGCCAACGGCGTACCACCCGGCTCACGGGTCAGCACCACCTCGATGCCCTGCGCACGCAGGCGCTCGGCCAGGTAGTCACGGTTAGTGCTTTTGCCGGCGCCTTCCGGGCCTTCCAGGGTAATAAACAAGCCAGTCACAGGCAGTCCTTAGTCAGAGTCATTGCGGGCTTTGCGGCGCGGTCGTGTCCGGCGCGGGCTCGATCGGAGCGTCGGGGGTAGGCGCATCACTGGAAGGTGCCGAATCTTCAGGCGGTTTCACCACCGGTGCCGGGCTGGAACGGTAATCGGCACGGCGCTTGAGTTGGAACTCACGCACGGCGGCATTATGCGCATCCAGGTTATCCGAGAATATATGGCTACCATCGCCACGGGCGACGAAATACAGGCTGCTGCCCGGTACCGGGTTCAGTGCTGCATGGATCGCCTCGCGACCGACCATCGCGATGGGCGTGGGCGGCAGGCCAGCAACCATGTAGGTGTTGTAGGGGTTGGCTTCCTTGAGGTGGGCGCGGGTCAATTTACCGTTGTAGCGCTCACCCAAGCCGTAGATCACGGTGGGGTCGGTCTGCAGCAGCATGCCGATCTTCAGGCGACGCACAAACACACCGGCAATCTGCCCGCGCTCCTGAGGCACACCGGTCTCCTTTTCTACCAGCGACGCCATTATCAGTGCTTGGTAAGGGTCGGTGTAGGGCGCGTCGGCGGCACGCTTGCTCCACTCCTGGGCGAGTACATCGTCCAGGCGGTTGTAAGCTTTTTTCAGGAACTCGACATCAGTCATGCCGCGGACAAAACGGTAGGTGTCGGGGAAGAACCGCCCTTCAGGAAACACACCTGGGTGGCCAAGCTTATCCATCACTTCGCTGTCAGTCAGGCCCGCGAGGGTCTGCACGATCTTTTCATGCTTGGCCAGGGCGGTGCGCACCTGACGGAAATTCCAGCCCTCCACCAAGGTCAGGCTGTACTGCACCACTTCGCCGCGCTGCCACAGGCCGATCAAACCCTCGGCGGTAAGGCCCGGGCTCATGCGGTACTCGCCGCTGTGCAGTGGCTGGCCTTCGAGGTTGAAGCGCCAGTACAGACGCAACCAGAATGCATCGTCGAGCACGCCGTCGGCTTCCAGACGATTGAAGGTGCCCGTCGGCGTAGCGCCAGCAGGTACATCGAGCAACTGCTCCTGAGGCAGCTTCAGGGGCTGCTTGAGGGCAGAGTCGAGTTTCCAGGCAGAAAAGCCCACGAGCAAAGCCGCCGAGATCAGGCTGATCTGCAGCAGTAACACCAGTTTTCGTATCAACTCAAATATCCAATAGCGCGCGAACAATGCCCTGCAGTTTACGGGTGAGCGGCCCAACCGGCCAGCTCATCGCAGCGCAGCCTCGCACCGGCCAAATGCCATAAACGCTGTTGCAGACGAAGACTTCATCGGCCTGTTGCAACTGCTCCAAACTGATGTCGGCCACGGCCACCGGGACGCCCAGCGCTTGTGCCTGGGCCAGAACTTCGGCGCGCATCACGCCCGCAACGCCACAACGGCTCAGATCAGCGGTTAGTAACAAGCCGTTGCTCACCAGGAAAAGATTGCTGAATATGCCTTCGATCACCCGGCCAGATATATCCAGCATCAGGCCTTCGGCATGTTCGGTATCTTGCCATTCGGCACGCGCGATCACCTGCTCCAGGCGATTGAGGTGCTTGATACCGGCCAGCAGCGGCTGCTGCGCCAAGCGCGTGGCACACGCGAACAGGCGCACGCCTTCGACTTCATGGATGGGCGGGTAAACAGCGGGCGCACTGCCCTGCATGATGCGGCGCACCGGGGCGCCAGGGTTGATGCCGTAACCGCGCAAGCTGTCGCCACGGGTGAGGATCAATTTGAGAATACCGTCGCCAAGGGCGGCGGCGAAGCTCAGCACTTCGTGGCGAATCAACCCGTGATCCACCACCAATGCCAAACGCCTGCAACCCTCTTCCAGGCGTTGCAGGTGACGGTCGAGCAGCAACGGCTGCCCGGCCTTGACGGCGATGGTCTCGAACACCCCATCGCCATAGGCCAGGCCGCGATCTTTCAGGGGCGCGCTGTCCGCTGGCTGACCGTCGACCCAGCTGTGCATCACTCGGCGAACCGGCGGAACACCAGGGAACCGTTGGTGCCACCGAAACCGAACGAGTTGGAAATCGCCACGTCGATCGGCATGGGCTGCGCTTCGTGGGGCACGAAGTTCAGGTCGCAGCCTTCGTCCGGCTCATCAAGGTTGATAGTCGGCGGAGCGACCTGATCCCTGATTGCCATCACACTGAAGATCGCCTCGACCGCGCCCGCCGCACCCAACAGGTGGCCGGTCATGGACTTGGTGGAGCTGACCGCCAGCTTATAGGCGTGCTCGCCGAACACCGACTTGATGGCCTCTGCTTCCGCCAGGTCGCCGGTCGGGGTCGAAGTGCCATGGGCGTTGATGTACTGCACCTGGTTGGGGTTGACCTTCGCATCGCGCAGGGCATTGGTGATGCAACGCGCAGCACCCGCACCATCGGACGGCGGCGAGGTCATGTGGTAAGCATCGCCGCTCATGCCAAACCCGATCAATTCGGCGTAGATAGTGGCACCACGCGCCTTGGCGTGCTCCAACTCTTCGAGCACCAGCGCACCGGCACCGTCGGAGAGCACAAAGCCGTCACGGCCCTTGTCCCACGGACGGCTGGCACGGGTCGGCTCGTCGTTGCGGGTCGACAGCGCACGAGACGCGCCGAAGCCGCCCATGCCCAGGCCGCACGCGGCCATTTCGGCGCCGCCGGCGATCATCACGTCGGCTTCGTCGTAGGCAATGTTGCGTGCAGCCATGCCAATGCAGTGGGTACCTGTGGTACACGCCGTGGCGATTGCGTAGTTCGGTCCCTGTGCACCCAGATGAATGGACAGGAAGCCGGAAATCATATTGATGATCGAGCCCGGTACGAAGAACGGTGAAATTCGACGTGGGCCAGTCTCATGCAAGGTGCGGCTGGTTTCTTCGATATTGGTCAGACCGCCAATACCTGAACCCATGGCCACGCCGATGCGGTCACGGTTGGCGTCGGTGACTTCCAGGCCGGCGTTACGCACAGCCTGAAACCCGGCAGCCAGGCCGTACTGAATGAACAGGTCGAGCTTGCGGGATTCTTTGATCGAGAGATATTCCTCGACATTGAAGCCCTTTACCGAGCCGCCAAAACGGGTGGAATAGGCAGAAAGGTCCGTGTGTTCGATCAGACCAATACCACTGCGGCCAGCCAGAATGCCCTGCCAACTGCTCGGCACATCCGTACCCAGTGGCGACAACATACCCATACCGGTGACTACGACGCGTCTACGCGACACAGCACTCTCCTTTTTCTAATGACGACACTTTTCATCGCCGCTAAAGAAAAAACCGCACGCCTTTACAGCAGTGCGGTTTTTCCCTGACAGCAAGCGACGACTACAAACTATTACGCCTGGTGGCTAGTAACGTAGTCGATGGCAGCTTGAACAGTAGTGATTTTTTCAGCTTCTTCGTCCGGGATTTCGGTCTCGAATTCCTCTTCCAGAGCCATCACCAGCTCAACGGTGTCAAGGGAATCGGCACCCAGGTCTTCTACGAAGGAAGCAGTGTTGACCACTTCTTCTTCCTTAACGCCCAGTTGCTCGGCGACGATTTTCTTGACGCGCTCTTCGATGGTGCTCATACCTTGTTTAACTCCTAATGGACAAATTCAGGCAGCTGGCCAGTGGGTAAGTGTATAGAAAGCCATTTCAGCTTTTCAACTGAAAGCTTCACCCTGTACCCGGTCGGCCACCTGCCTATAAATTAAGTTGCAGCTTTATAACGGATTTTAGACAGCTCGTATGACATTTTTTTGAAGCGATCCGTCACAATTTAACTCATGTACATCCCGCCGTTAACCGGGATTGTAGCCCCAGTCACGTATGCCGCACCGTCAGATGCCAGGAAAGTGACCACATTCGCGATCTCTTGGGCCTGGCCCAGACGGCCCAGCGGAATCTGCGTCAGCAAGGCTTCGCGCTGTGCTTCCGGCAGTTCGCGGGTCATATCGGTGTCGATGAACCCAGGGGCCACCGAGTTGACCGTAATCGACCGCGAGCCGACTTCACGCGCCAGTGCGCGGCTGAAACCTTCCAGGCCGGCCTTGGCAGAGGCGTAGTTTACTTGGCCTGCGTTGCCCATGGCACCCACTACGGAGCCAATATTGATAATTCGGCCCCAACGCGCCTTGGTCATGCCGCGCAAAACGCCCTTGGACAGGCGAAACAGACTGTTCAGGTTGGTATCGACCACGTCGTACCACTCGTCGTCTTTCATGCGCATCATCAGGTTGTCACGGGTGATCCCGGCGTTGTTCACCAGGATAGCCGGTGCACCGAACTGAGCAGTGATCTGGGCCAGTACGGCAGCCACGGACTCATCGCTGGTCACATTCAGTTCAAGACCGGTACCTTGCACGCCGTTTTCCTTCAGGGTCGCGGCGATACGCTCGGCGCCCGAGGCGGAGGTGGCGGTGCCGATCACAACGGCGCCCTGACGGCCCAGCTCCAGGGCGATCGCCTGGCCAATGCCACGGCTTGCGCCGGTAACCAGTGCAACTTTACCTTGCAGACTCATGCAGGCTTCTCCTAAGTACGGGATTCAGGCCAGTGCCGCGCGAGCGGCAGCGAAGGCTTCTGGGGTATTGAGGTTGGCGGTCGACACACCGTCGGCGCAGCGCTTGTTCAAGCCCGCCAGGACTTTGCCCGGGCCGCATTCGACCAGTTCGGTGGCACCGTTGGCGGCCAGGGTCTGGACCGATTCAACCCAGCGAACTGGCTTGTACAGTTGCTCCAGCAGATCGCGCTTGAGGGTGTCGAGGTCGGCGGCCACGGCCGCGCTGACGTTCTGCACCAGCGGGATCTGCGGCGCCTGCCAGTTGATGGCAGCGATAGACTCGGCAAAGCGCTCGGCCGCCGGGCGCATCAGTTCGCAGTGGGACGGTACGCTCACCGGCAATGGCAGCGCTCGCTTGGCGCCACGGGCCTTGCAACCCTCGATGGCACGCTCGACGGCCGCCTTGGCACCAGCGATCACCACCTGACCTGGGGAGTTGAAGTTCACCGCGCTGACCACTTCGCCTTGCGCCGCTTCGGCGCAGGCCTCGATCACCACCGCGTCGTCCAGGCCCAGGATAGCGGCCATGCCGCCCTGCCCGGCCGGAACGGCTTCTTGCATCAGTTGACCACGACGCTCGACCAGCTTGACCGCTTCAGCCAAGGTCAGGCTGCCCGCGGCCACCAGGGCGCTGTATTCGCCCAGGCTGTGACCCGCGACGAAGGCAGGGCGTGCGCCGCCTTCTGCCAGCCACAAGCGCCACAGGGCGATCGAAGCGGTCAGGATGGCCGGCTGGGTTCTATCGGTTTGGTTGAGCAATGCTTCCGGCCCTTGCTGGGTCAGTGCCCACAGGTCATAACCCAGGGCGTCGGAAGCTTCCTTGAAGGTGTCCAGGATCAGCGGGTATTGCGCGCCCAGCTCGGCCAACATGCCGAGGGACTGCGAACCCTGCCCTGGAAAGACGAATGCGAGGGATGTAGACATGTAACAAGCCCCTAATGATCTGGTCGTCAAAAATGCTCGCGCCTACGGTGGGCGCGAACGAAACTGACTGATTGGATGGTCAATTGAACTGGCCGGTCACATTTAAGCACTCCCGGGCCAATTCGCCTAAGGCAACAGATCCTCGAGACGGCCGTGCAAGCGTTGCGGCAGGTTCTCCTGAATCTCGATCAAGGCCCGCGCAATTGCACTTTGAAAGCCCAGCACACCGGCCGAGCCATGGCTTTTTACCACAATGCCCTGCAAGCCAAGAAAGCTTGCACCGTTGTGCCGTGCTGGCGCCAGGTCAGCCTGCAAGCGTCGCATCAGGGGCAACGCCAAGGCTCCCACCATACGCGCCCCCAGGTTGCGCTTGAACAAAGCTTCAATACGCGTAGCAATCATGGTTGCCAGGCCTTCGCTGGACTTGAGCAGGATATTACCGACAAAGCCGTCGCACACCACCACATCAGCTTCACCACGGTACAAACCATCACCTTCAACAAAGCCGATGTAGTTCAAGCCCCGCGCGCTTTGTAGCAAGGTGGCGGCAAGCTTGACTTGCTGGTTGCCTTTGATGTCCTCGGTACCGATATTCAGCAGGGCAATCCTGGGTCGGGCCACGCCCAGCGCTTCGGCGGCCACCGAGCCCATTACGGCGAACTGCAGCAGGTGCTCGGCGCTGCAATCAACATTGGCGCCCAGGTCCAGCAGTTGGCAATAGCCCTTCTGCGTCGGGATCGCCGCCACCATTGCCGGCCGATCAATACCCGGCAGGGTTTTGAGCACGTGCCGCGACAAGGCCA
>NZ_BCBO01000149.1:0-13336 GCF_001320835.1 Pseudomonas sp. NBRC 111138
CCGGTATTACCGGCACTGACACAGGCGTGCACCTTGCCATCACGCAATAGCTCAAGGGCCACCCGCATTGAAGAATCGGGTTTGCCACGCAGGGCAACCGCCGGCTTTTCATCCATGCTGATGGTTTCGCTGGCTGGCGTAATCGTCAGGCGCGCGCGATCCACCGCCGGATGGCTGGCAATCAGTTCTTCAAGTAGGGAGGGTTGACCGACGAGGGTCAGATGCAGCGAGGGCGTGGCAGACAGGCTGGCAATGCAGGCCTGAACAATGCTGCGGGGACCGAAGTCCCCGCCCATTGCGTCAATCGCGATGACTTGAGCAGACAAGTGATTACTCGTCAGCGCCCTTGTCGATCACTTTACGGCCACGGTATACGCCTTCTGGCGATACGTGGTGACGCAGGTGAACTTCACCAGTGGTCTTTTCCACGGACAGGGTGCTAGCCTCGAGAGCGTCGTGCGAACGGCGCATGTCACGGGCGGAGCGGGATTTTTTGTTCTGCTGAACAGCCATAATTGATTAACTCCTAAACGTTTGGGTCACGCTTTAACTGCGCCAATACACTGAACGGGTTGGACCGCGTTACCTCGTCCTCGCTCGGCTCGGCCTCGTCATCGAGACCCTCCGGCTGCTGGCATTCTTCCGGATGATGAGCAGGCACAATGGGCAAGGCGAGCAAAAGCTCCTCCTCGATCAGTGCATGCAGATCCAATGGATCTTCGCCCAGTTCCAGCACGTCATAACCTTTCGGCAACGACTGGGTATTCGCACCCTCTTTCACCACAGCATAACTGCATTCGCTGTGGATCGGCAGGGTGACCAGCTCAAGACAACGCTGGCAAACCATTTTGACTTCGGTGTCGATAACGCTGTGGATTACCACAGATTTACGTTCATCTCGTTCAAAAACGAATTTCGCCTGCACCGTACCGACAGTGTCGGAAAGCGGGTCGCAGAGTCTCTCCAAATCGGCCAGCAGCACTTCACCTTGAAGGGTGGTGCCACGATCAGCCAATTTGCGCGGGTCAACGTGAGGTGGAATCGGGTCATTCAACATAGGCGCAGCATTATAGGGATGCACCCGGCCATGTCAAAGGAAATTCAGCCCTGTGCGTCAGCCGGTCACGTCGCTAGAATCGGCGACTGCCTTGAGGAGACATATATGCTGCCTTTATTACTCGCGTCCAGCTCGGTTTATCGCCGGGAATTACTGAGTCGCCTGCACCTGCCGTTCACCTGCAGCTCGCCGGATATCGACGAAAGCCACCGCCCGGATGAATCCGCCATCGAGCTGGTCAAGCGCCTGGCCGAACAAAAGGCCCGCGCCCTCGCCGCCAGCCATCCAGGGCATTTAATCATTGGCTCGGATCAGGTCGCCGCACTGGAAGGCCGGATCATCGGCAAGCCGCACACCTTCGAAAATGCCCGCGAGCAATTACTGGCTGCCAGCGGCAAGCGTGTGAGCTTTCTAACCGGGCTGGCACTGCTCAACAGCGAGACCGGGCGCTGCCAGGTGGACTGCGTGCCGTTTACCGTACACATGCGTGAACTGGATGCAGAGCGTATTGAGCGCTATCTGCGAATTGAACAGCCGTATGACTGTGCGGGCAGCTTCAAGGCCGAGGGACTTGGCGTGAGCCTGTTCCAGAGCACGGAAGGGCCTGATGCGACCAGCCTGATCGGCCTTCCGCTCATCAGGCTGGTGGACATGCTGCTGACCGAAGACGTGAAAATCCCTTAAGAACACTGCAAAACCAAATGTGGGAGCGGGCTTGCTCGCGAAAGCGGAGTGTCAGTCGATACAAGTGCGACCGATCCACCGTCTTCGCGGGCAAGCCCGCTCCCACATTTTGAGCTATATCAGCCTTGAGATTTTAGCGCAGGGATGGCCCCTGGAAGCCCATGTACAGCGCCAACTTCTCCGCCACACTGGCACCGAGTTTCTTGGAGAAGCGATCAAACGGCGATTCCTCGACCGTAAAATCCACCAACTCCTTCTC
This sequence comes from Pseudomonas sp. NBRC 111138, assembly GCF_001320835.1. Taxonomy (NCBI): domain Bacteria; kingdom Pseudomonadati; phylum Pseudomonadota; class Gammaproteobacteria; order Pseudomonadales; family Pseudomonadaceae; genus Pseudomonas; species Pseudomonas sp. NBRC 111138. Next base: position 2,001 of record NZ_BCBO01000149.1, read on the forward strand.
ACCCACTACATCCCGCGCCACCGAGCTGGCGCTGCCCAAGCCGTCAATCAAGCCCAGCGGCAATGCCTGCTCGCCCGACCAGACAAGGCCGGAGAACAGCTCCGGATGCTCTTTATCTTTCAAGCGATCCCCACGCCCCTGCTTGACGCTGGCGATGAACTGACGATGGGTAGTGTCGAGCACGCCCTGCCAGAACGCGGTTTCATCCGCCTTCTGCGGCTGGAAAGGATCGAGGAACGACTTGTGCTCACCCGAGGTATAGGTGCGACGCTCGACCCCCAGTTTCTCCATGGCACCGACAAAACCGTAACCGGCCGCCGTCACACCGATAGAACCCACCAGGCTGGCCTTGTCGGCATAGATCTGGTCTGCGGCACTGGCAATGTAATAGGCACCCGAGGCCCCCAGGTCGGAGATCACGGCATAGAGCTTGGTATCCGGATGCAAGGCGCGCAGACGACGAATCTCGTCATACACATAACCCGACTGCACTGGGCTGCCACCTGGGCTGTTGATGCGCAGGATAACGCCCTTGACCTTGGCATCCTCAAAAGCCGCGCGCAGGCTGGTGACAATATTGTCGGCACTGGCGGGCTCCTTGTCGGCAATCACGCCGCGCACTTCGATCAAGGCGGTGTAGTGACTGCCACGGGTGGCGCTCTTTTCCATGTCCATCAGCGGACTGAACAGCGCCAGCATCCCAAGCAGGTACACAAAGGTCAGCAGCTTGAAAAAAATCCCCCAGCGCCGCGAACGCCGCTGTTCCTGGACGCTGGCCAGGAGGGTCTTCTCCAACAGCTTCCAGCTTTTATCATCACTGCTCTCGGCCTTTTCAGGCGCCTTCCACTCGTCACTCATGCCATCAACCCCAGCAAAGACTTATCGGGCCCGGCTGAGCCAGGCCTGCAGTTCGGAAAAATGATCAATCGTCAGCCTCGGCTCGTACTGCTGCAACGCCTCGGCAGACTGGGCGCCGTAGCTGACGGCGACACTATCCATGCCCGCATTGCGGGCCATCATCAGGTCGAAAGACGCATCACCCACCATCAATGCCTCACGTGGCGTAACGCCACAGTGCGCAAGGATCTGCTCCAGCATCAAGGGATGAGGCTTGCTGGCGGTTTCATCCGCAGCGCGGGTGATATCAAAGTAATCTTCCCAGCCGTGAGCCTTGAGCACACGGTCCAGGCCGCGACGAGCCTTGCCGGTGGCGACCGCCAGGTGATAGCCCTCGGCACGAAACGCTTGCAGCGATTGCACCACGCCTTCAAACAGCGGCGAAGGGGTAGCTTCCAGCGCAATGTAGTGGTCAGCGTAGTGCTCGCGAAACGCTACCAACTCGGCGTCGCTGATGTTGGGGTAAAGGGTGCGAATGGCTTCAGGCAAACCCAGGCCGATAATGCCCTTGACCGCCAGATCCGTGCACAACTCAAAGCCCGAGCGGGTCGACGCCATGTGCATGGACTCGACGATGCGGCCAATGGAATTGGCCAGCGTCCCGTCCCAATCGAAGATCAGCAGCTTGTAGTCAAGGTGCGACACTCAAACGCTCCACGGTCTTGGCCCACATTTCATCGACCGGCGCCTGCAATTTCAGCTCGCCGCCATCGGGTAGCGGCACGGTGAGCATGTAGGCGTGCAGGAACAGGCGCTTGCCGCCCAGGTCGCGAATTTCCTTGGAGAAATCTTCGTCGCCGTACTTGGTGTCGCCCGCAATGCAGTGGCCCGCATGCAGGGTGTGCACACGAATCTGGTGAGTGCGGCCAGTGACCGGCTTGGCCTCGACCATCGTGGCGAAGTCACCGAAGCGACGCAACACCTTGAACAGGGTCAGGGCTTCTTTGCCCTCCTCGTCCACTTCGACCATGCGCTCGCCGGAGCGCAGATTGCTCTTCTGCAGCGGCGCACGCACGCTCTTGATCGAGCTGGCCCAATTGCCGCGCACCAGCGCCATGTAGCGTTTGTCCACGCCATCGCCACGCAGGGCGGTGTGCAAGTGGCGCAACATGCTGCGCTTCTTGGCGATCATCAACAGGCCGGAGGTGTCACGGTCCAGGCGATGCACCAGTTCCAGTTCCTTGGCATCCGGGCGCAACTGACGAAAGGCTTCGATCACGCCGAAGTTCAAGCCACTGCCACCATGAACCGCAATGCCACAGGGCTTGTTGATCACGATCAGCTTGTTGTCTTCGAACACGATCGACGCTTCCAGGCGCTGCAACAACCCCTGGGCCAGCGGTACCGGTTCGTCGCGTTCAGGCACGCGCACTGGCGGCACACGGACGATATCGCCCGCCTGCAGCTTGTACTCAGGCTTGATGCGCCCCTTGTTCACGCGCACTTCGCCTTTACGCAAAATGCGATAAATCAAGGTCTTGGGCACGCCTTTGAGCCTGGCCAAAAGAAAGTTGTCGATGCGTTGGCCGGCATATTCCGGCGAGACCTCAAGCAGCTGGACGCTGGGGGTCGGGGGGGTGGTAGTCGTCATGGCGGCGATGATAACAATTTTTTATGGAATTGAAGCACTTAATCATTACTGCTATAGTCGCGAACGCCGCCAAAAGCGGCCTGGACAGAGGACATGCGGCAAACTGCCGGCCCTGACCATCGCAATTCATCAGGACGCGAGGCCGTCCTACGGGGCTTTCGCCACCCAGGAAGGCTCAAGATTGTAACAAGCGCAGGTGACATGAGGCCTGAAGCGAGTGCAGAAAGCAGAGTGAATACTCGCCTTTTGCGCCGATATTTACGGCCAGTTCACAAAGTGCAGTCAGTTTTGAGCCAGACCATGGCGAATGCTTCGGAAACAACGCCTGTTAAGAGCTGAGTGAGAGCGCAACCGCCCACACCTAGTCTTGTTTAGCCATGAGCGTGGACTCCCCATTGGAGAACACGGTAAATGCCAACCCGCTGCGGATTCTGCGCGCGGCAGCACCCGAATTATCAGGGATACGTGTAGGGTGGAGATGCACAACCGTCGGACTGTGTAGCACTAGGCTTGTTTTAGACGCTTCATCTCGTCCACAGTCGCCGGTTGATTCCTCCTCCTGACCTTAGCTTTTGTTGAAGTGGTGCCTTTGTCACCACCGCTAACGAGCAGGACGCGTCCGTCGCGATACCGGCCCAATTGGCCGATTTTGCTGGACACTGGAGTGGCCAACCACTCTTGACGCACCTGACACCGACCGTGAGAAGTCGTGTGTGCCGAACGCCGTTTCCGGCAGCCCGGAAACCGACGGTACAACATGAAAAGAATGCTGATTAACGCAACTCAACCCGAAGAGTTGCGTGTTGCACTGGTAGATGGCCAACGCCTCTACGACCTGGACATCGAATCCGGTGCACGCGAGCAGAAAAAGGCCAACATCTATAAAGGCCGTATCACTCGCATCGAACCAAGCCTTGAGGCTGCCTTTGTCGATTTCGGCTCCGAGCGCCACGGCTTCCTGCCCCTCAAAGAAATCTCCCGCGAATACTTCAAGAAAGCCCCTGAAGGCCGCGTGAACATCAAGGACGTCCTGAGCGAAGGCCAGGAAGTCATCGTCCAGGTCGAAAAAGAAGAACGTGGCAACAAGGGCGCAGCCCTGACCACCTTCATCAGCCTCGCCGGTCGTTACCTGGTGCTGATGCCGAACAACCCACGTGCCGGCGGTATTTCCCGTCGCATCGAAGGCGAAGAGCGCAACGAACTGCGTGAAGCGCTGAACGGCCTGATCGCACCGGCCGACATGGGCCTGATCGTGCGCACTGCCGGCCTTGGCCGCAGCAGCGAAGAAATGCAGTGGGACCTCGACTACCTGCTGCAACTGTGGACCGCTATCAAAGAAGCGTCCCTGGATCGTTCCGCGCCGTTCCTGATCTACCAGGAAAGCAACGTCATCATCCGCGCCATCCGCGACTACCTGCGCCAGGACATCGGCGAAGTGCTGATCGACAGCGTTGAAGCCCAGGACGAAGCCCTGACCTTCATCCGCCAGGTGATGCCGCAGTACGCCAGCAAGATCAAGCTGTACGAAGACAGCGTGCCGCTGTTCAACCGTTTCCAGATCGAAAGCCAGATCGAGACCGCCTTCCAGCGCGTGGTCGAACTGCCTTCCGGCGGCTCCATCGTGATCGACCCGACCGAAGCTCTGGTGTCCATCGACATCAACTCGGCACGTGCGACCAAAGGCAGCGACATCGAAGAAACCGCCCTGCAGACCAACCTGGAAGCGGCTGAAGAAATCGCCCGCCAGCTGCGCCTGCGTGACATCGGCGGCCTGATCGTGATCGACTTCATCGACATGACCCCTGCCAAGAACCAGCGCGCCGTGGAAGAGAAAGTCCGCGAATGCCTGGAAGCTGACCGCGCTCGCGTGCAAGTCGGCCGCATCTCGCGCTTCGGCCTGCTGGAAATGTCCCGTCAGCGCCTGCGTCCATCCCTGGGCGAGAGCAGCGGCATCGTCTGCCCGCGTTGCAACGGCACAGGCATCATCCGTGACGTTGAATCGCTGTCCCTAGCGATCCTGCGCCTGATCGAAGAAGAAGCCCTGAAAGACCGTACCGCCGAAGTTCGCGCCCAAGTGCCGATTCCGGTTGCCGCCTTCCTGCTCAATGAAAAACGCAACTCGATCACCAAGATCGAACTGCGCACCCGTGCCCGTATCGTCATCCTGCCGAACGATCACCTCGAAACGCCGCACTTCGAAGTACAGCGCCTGCGTGACGACAGCCCGGAAGCCCATAGCGGGCAGTCCAGCTATGAAATCGCCGCGGCTGCCGCCGAAGTCGAAGAAGTCCAGCCAGCCGCTGCGACCCGCACCCTGGTTCGCCAGGAAGCCGCGGTGAAGACTGCACCGGCCCGTGCCAACGCACCGGTACCGACCGAAGCTGCCGCCCCGGTTGCCGCGCCGGCCGCGCTGCCTGAGCCAAGCCTGTTCAAGGGCCTGGTGAAGTCGCTGGTCAGCCTGTTCGCCACCAAGGAAGAGCCTGCTGCCCCGGTTGTGGTTGAAAAACCTGCCACCGAGCGCCCGGCGCGCAACGAAGAGCGTCGCAACGGTCGCCAGCAGAGCCGTAACCGCAACGGCCGCCGTGACGAAGAGCGCAAGCCTCGCGAAGAACGTGCCCCGCGTGAAGAACGCGCACCACGTGAAGAGCGTGCGCCTCGCGAAGCCCGCGAAGAAACCCCGACCGTCGCCCGTGAAGAACGTGCACCGCGTGAAGAGCGCGCCCCACGTACCCCACGCGCTCCACGTGAAGACCGCAAGCCACGTGGCGAGCGTGAAGAACGCGTGCGTGAACTGCGCGAGCCTCTGGACGCGGCACCTGCCGTTGCCGCTGCCGCAGCCGTTAGCACCGAAGAACGCCCGGCCCGCCAGCCGCGTGAAGAACGCGCACCACGCGAAGAGCGCCAACCGCGCCCGCCACGTGAAGAGCGTCAACCACGCGCCGAGCAAGCCGCTGCTGCCACCGAAGAAGAAGTACTGACCGGCGAAGAGCAGTTGCAGGAAGACGGCCAGGACAACGCCGAAGGCGATCGTCCACGCCGCCGCTCCCGCGGCCAGCGTCGTCGCAGCAACCGTCGTGAGCGTCAGCGTGATGCCAACGGCAACGTAATCGAAGGTTCGGAAGAAACCGGCGAGAACGCAGAAGCTGCCAACAACGAGCCAACAGGCGCCGAACTGGCTGCCGGTTTGGCCGTTACCGCTGCCGTTGCCAGCTCAGTCATCAGCGCACCTGCTGAAGCCCAGGCTCACGAGCAAGCCGAACGTGCTACCGCTGCCATCGAAGACACTGTTGCCGTAGAAGCGCCAGCCGCCGAAACCCCAGCGGTTGAAGCGCCGGTTGTTGAAGCGCCAGTCGTTGAAGCCACGACCCCTGTCGAAGCCCCAGCGGTTCCGGAAGTGGAAGTTGCCCCGGTTCGCGATGCACAGCCAGAAACCGACGTGGTTGCCGTTGAACCAGCTCCATCGGTTGAGCCTCAGCCAGTAGTCGAAGCGGCTGTAGAAGCTCCGGTGGTCGAAGAAGCTGCCCCGGCTGTGCGTGAAGTTCGCGAAGAACAGACCGCCTTCCAGTGGACCGCCGAACCGGCTGCACCGGTTGAAGCGCCAGCGCCTGCCCCAGTGGTAGAAGAAGCACCGGCACCGGTTGCTGAAGTCGTCGCCGAGCCAGCCCCAGTGGTTGAGCCGACGCCGGTTGCTGAGCCTGCGCCCGTGGTTGAAGTTGAAGCCCCAGTGGTTGCCGAAGTGGCCGCCCCTGTGGTTGAAGCTGCACCTGCAAGCGCCCTCACCGAAAACGGCCGTGCGCCGAACGACCCGCGTGAAGTGCGTCGTCGCCGCAAGGAAGCCGAAGCTGCTGCAGCCGCAGCCAAGGCGGTAGAGCACGAGGCCCAGGAAGCAGAGCACGAGCCTAAACCCCTCGTCTGATTCCATAAGCCACTAAAAAGCCCCGCCTGAGTGATCAGGCGGGGCTTTTTTATGGCTGATTATCTCGACCTGGAATGCGATCACTGCGGGAGCTGGCTTGCCTGCGATAGCGTCGATTCAGCCAGCGTGGCGGTGACTGACACACCGCTATCGCAGCAGAGGTATCTACACAACTTTGTGGGCTGTAACGGCAGACGGTAACCACGATGCGAAGCGAGTCGCTCTTGATCTGCTTTTGATCTTAGGCGCCCCGTCAAACCACGCCGGCCGGTATTCGACAGGGATTTTGGGGGTGAACCGGCAGCGATTTAGCCGCCGTCAGGGCGGAACCTTAAGTGGCCGTTACCGCAGGAATGGATATGTACACAATCCAACTGTGTTGACTGTCAGGCCGCTATCGCAGGCAAGCCAGCTCCCACATTGGACGGTGGTGCGTCAGGTAGATAAGCGCCGGCTATCAGGCCGTTACGGGAGCAAGCTCCCTCGCCACAGGTCCAACGTCGGCTCTAAGTAGATACCTATGGCTATCGTAGGCAAGCCAGCTGCCACACTTAACCTGCAGTAAAACTCAACCGTTGCGGCACATCCACATCCCAATGCACACCAGGATCATCTACCTGCACTTCTCGCACCTGAGTTTGTGCAAACAACGGCCTGGCCCCACGATCCCCACTCAGAGCCATCAGCGCCGGCCCAAACCTGTGATGGAAAGCCACCGGGTGCCCGTACTGCCCGGCAGATACCGGCACAGTGATGCCCTCCACGCTGGCAATCACCCGTTCGATACTCGATGACTGAATAAACGGCATATCCCCCAACACCACCAGCCACCCATCCGCTGCACCGCTGGCCTTGACCGCCGTCGCAATGCTGTCGCCCATACCGCTCGAATCCAGCAGTACAACCTGACAGCCATAAGCCTCTGCCAGGCGGATAACCTCCCCGCGCTCCGGCGACGTCACTAGCCAGCGCGTTACAACACGCTTAGGCAAGTTGCGCAGCACCTGCTCGATGACCGGCCGGCTAACACCATCCAGCCCCACACACGCGGCGAGCAATTTGTCTTGATCAGCTCCAGCTTCAGCACGAAAACGACTGCCCTGCCCCGCCGCCAGCACAATCGCCGCCACAGTCACTCGGCCACCACTGCCATCGGTTTCTTCTGCATCGGTGCCACACCGTTCTTGATCGCAACAATTTCCGCCATCAGCGACAGCGCAATTTCCGCCGGCGTATGGCTGCCGATGTGCAGGCCGATCGGCCCGTGCAAGCGCGCAATGGCCTCCGCCGACAGGCCCAGCGCGGCCAGGTTCTCCCGACGCTTCTGGGTATTGACCCGCGAACCCAGGGCGCCGATATAGAACGCCGTGGAGTTCAGCGCCGTCAGCAACGCCATGTCATCCAGACGTGGATCGTGGGTCAGGCAAACAATAGCCGTGCGTTCATCGGTATGGATATTCAACACCGCCTCGTCGGGCATGCCCGGCACAAAGCGGCCATGCTGGTCTTCCCAGCCATAGACGAACTCTTCGCGGGGGTCGCAGATCAGCACTTCGAAATCCAGCAGACGTGCCATTTCCGCTACGTAGCGCGACAGCTGCCCGGCGCCGATCAACAGCAGGCGCCAGCGCGGGCCATAGATGGCGCGCAAGCGTTCGCCGTCGAAGCTCACCACGTCGGTCTTGCTGGCGGCGCTCAAGGTCACTTCGCCGGTGGCCAGGTTCAGCTCGCGAGCGACAATCTGATGATCTTCACAACGCGCCAGCAGCGTTTCGACCCAACCCCACTCTTCCACGCGCTCCTCGGTGAGCCGCAGGGTGCCGCCGCAGGGCAGGCCAAAACGCGCCGCCTCGTCGCGGGTGACGCCGTAGGTCACCAACTGCACGGGCGGGCCGTCAGCGGGTAAGCGGCCGTCCTGCAGGCGCGCGATCAAGTCATCCTCGATGCAACCGCCCGACACCGAACCAATCACCACACCATCACCGCGCAGGGCCAGCATCGCTCCCGGCGGGCGCGGCGCGCTGCCCCAGGTTTGCACCACGCTGTACAACATCACGCGCTGCCCGGCGCGGCGCCATTGCAGCACGCTGCGCAGGACGTTCAGATCCACACTGTCCATCAGGCCTCCGGTAAGTACTGTCGCGCTCACTGTAAACCAAAAATATCGGTTGTATCCCGCCAGAAACGCAAACGCCCCGAACCAGTCGGGGCGTTTACGGATAGCGCTGGCGTCAGTTCACGCCCGCAGCCACTTACTTGACGACAGGCGCCGGGCCTTCAGCCACGCCCAGGTCATCGAGCTCGCGGGTTTCGGAGATACCGGTACCGCCAGACGCCAGCTCGCTTTGCAGCTTGTCGGTGTCCAGTTCCTTGACCCACTTGGCCACAACGATGGTGGCAACTGCGTTACCCACCAGGTTGGTCAGCGCACGGGCTTCGGACATGAAACGGTCGATACCCAGGATCAGCGCCAGGCCGGCAACCGGCAGGTGGCCAACGGCCGACAGGGTGGCGGCCAGTACGATGAAGCCCGAACCGGTCACGCCAGCAGCGCCTTTGGACGACAGCAGCAGCACCAGCAGCAGGGTGATCTGGTGCGTGATGTCCATGTGGGTGTCGGTCGCCTGGGCGATGAACACGGCTGCCATGGTCAGGTAGATCGACGTACCGTCGAGGTTGAAGGAGTAACCGGTTGGAATCACCAGGCCGACCACGGACTTCTTCGCGCCCAGGCGTTCCATCTTGATCAGCATACGCGGCAGTGCGGATTCCGACGACGAGGTGCCCAGTACGATCAGCAGTTCTTCACGGATGTAGCGGATCAGCTTCAACACGCTGAAACCGTGAGCGCGGCAGATAGCGCCCAGCACCAGCACCACGAACAGAATGCAGGTGATGTAGAAGCAGATCATCAACTGGCCCAACTGCACCAGGGAACCGACACCGTAGGCGCCGATGGTGAACGCCATGGCACCCAGGGCACCGATTGGCGCGAGCTTCATGATCATGTTGATGATGTTGAACATCACATGGGCGAAGCGATCGATGAAGTCCAGCACCGGCTTGCCGTAGGCACCCAGGCGGTGCAGGGCGAAACCGAAGATCACCGAGAACATCAGCACTTGCAGGATGTCGCCGTTGGCGAAGGCGCCGACGATGGTGTTCGGGATGACGTTGAGGATAAAGCCGACGATGCTCTGGTCTTTACCGGCGGTGACGTAGGCCGCCACTTTGGAAGCATCCAGGGTCGCGACGTCGATGTGCATGCCGGCGCCCGGCTGCACCACGTTGACCACGACCAGGCCAATCAGCAGGGCGATGGTGGAAACGATTTCGAAGTACAGCAGCGCGTAGCCGCCGGTCTTGCCCACCGACTTCATGCTTTGCATGCCAGCGATGCCGCTGACCACGGTACAGAAGATGATCGGGGCGATGACCATTTTGATCAGCTTGATAAAGCCGTCACCCAGTGGCTTGAGGGCCACGCCGGTCTGCGGGTAGAAGTGGCCGAGCAAAATACCGATAACGATTGCAACGATCACCTGGAAATACAGGGATTTGTAGATTGGCTGACGAGTCGTCATTGCAAAGTTCCTCAATCGTCCCGTGTGGCAAATATCCGCCATTGCCCACGGCACTTGAATTGCGAACCCTCCTGCACTGGAGGGATTTGTTGTTTGCGAAGCCTGTAGGAGCAAGCCTGCGCTGTAATCCTTATCGCAAACAGCGTGCCACTTTGCTTAAACGCGCTGAAGGCCTTTAGACATGAGGGCTTTGGGTTCACGGGCGACTCCGGAGAGTGCAACACAGTGGCGGATTTCCGCCCACTCATCCTGTCTCGTCCTACAATTTGGCGGATATCCGCCTTGTCGCCCCACTGGGTGATGGCTACCATCCGCCACTCCATGGATGAGGCCCTTGCATGCGTGAACGTACCATCGCCAGCCATTACGCCCGAGCGGCCCTCGGCGGTGCGCGCCGAGCCGGTTTCGACTACTCGGGGGTGTTGCAGCAGGTGGGCATCACCCCGGAACTGCTGACCGAACCCCGCGCCCGCATCGCTCCAGAGCAATTTGCCCGCTTGCTGCAAATGCTCTGGCTGGGGTTGGATGACGAATACCTGGGGTTTGCCGAAGGGCCGAGCAAACGCGGCACTTTCGCCATGATGTGCCACGCGCTGATCCATTGCCGCACGCTGGAGAAGGCGCTGGAGCGCGGCTTATTGTTCTATAGCCTGTTCCCCCAAGGCCCACGCTGGCAGCTGACCAAAGAAGGCGACATGGCGCGCCTGAGCCTGGACGACTCACAGCTATGGGACCCGGACCACTTCCTCAGTGAATGCCTCCTGGTGATCTGGCATCGCCTGGGCAGTTGGTTGATCGGCCAGCGTATCCGGCTGCAGCAGGCCACCTTCAGTTACCCGATGCCGGCCCATGCCGGTGAATATGACCTGCTGTTCCCCTGCCGCCAGGTGTTCGGCGCGCCGACCAGCAGCCTGGTGTTTCCCAGCCGCTACCTGAGCCTGCCGCTGTTGCAGGATGAACGCACCCTCAAGCACTTCTTGCAGCGCTCCCCTGCCGACTTGTTGTCCCGGCCGGATGAAGGTGACAGCCTGAGCAGCCAGTTGCGCCGCCTGCTGAGCCGCGACCGCACGCCCTGGCCAGACCTGGAAGCCGTCGCCCAGCACCTGCACATCAGCCCACAGACCCTGCGCCGCCACCTGCGCGAAGAAGGCACGAGCTTTCAGGCATTGAAGGATGAGCTACGCCGGGATATCGCCATTTACCACCTGGGGCGGGCGGATTTGTCTTTGCAGGAGATCGCCGAGCAGTTGGGGTTTTCCGAACCGTCGGCGTTTCATCGGGCGTTCAAGAAGTGGACAGGGCTGACGCCGGGGGCCTACAGAGCGCAGGAGAGTTAGCGGTGTATTGG
>NZ_BCBO01000150.1:0-19098 GCF_001320835.1 Pseudomonas sp. NBRC 111138
CCTGCGATGAGGCCAGTGCAGATCACAAGGCAGGAAAGTGAATCCTGAACGCCGCCCCACCCAACGCTGAATCCCCCAACGTCAACCGCGCGTGATAGCTTTCGATGATGTCCTTGACCACCGCCAGCCCGATCCCCTGCCCCGGGTGCTGGCGATCTAGCCGTTCGCCGCGCTGCAGGATCCGTGCACGCTGGTCCGGTGGTACGCCGGGGCCGTCGTCTTCGATACACAGCTCAATGCCATCGAGGTTTTCCACCAGGCTGATACGCACTTGCTTGAGGCACAGGCGGTAGGCGTTTTCCAGCAGGTTGCCGAGCATTTCGAGCAACGCGCCCTTCTCGATGGGCACTTCGCAGGCCTGCGGTAAATCGAAGGTCACGGTGACCCGCTTGTCGCGGTAAACTTTTTCCAATGTATCGCACAGGCTTTGCACCACCGGTTCCAGGCGGACCTGGTGGCGCACCAGGCCACTTTTACGCAGGCTGGCACGCTGCAGTTGGTAACCGATCTGCTGGCTCATGCGTTCGATTTGCGATTGCAGCACCCACGCCTGGCTACGTTCTTCAGGCCGCTGGGCCATGTCTTCGCTCACGCCCTGCAACACCGCCAGTGGCGTTTTCAGGCTGTGAGCCAAGTCATCAAGAGAATCGCGGTAGCGCGCACGCTGTTCGCGCTCGCTGTGCAGCAAGCGGTTCAGGGAGCCAGTCAGGCGCAGCAGCTCACGGGGGTGTTCTTCGCTGAGGCTTTCGCGGGTGCCGCCTTCGATCTGGTCGAGCTCATGGCTCAGGCGCCGCAGGGCTTGCAGGCCCCAGGTCAGGCCCAGCCACAACAGCGTCAACAGCACCAGCAACGCCGCGCCGAACCCGAGGTAGAGGTTCTCACGCAGGCCTTCGAGGGTCAGTTGGTATTCGCGCACCGGCTGCAAGGCGACAATGCTGAACGCCGCGCTCTTGCCTCCCAGTAGGCGCACCTCGACGTCATACACGAAGAATTCCTGGCCATTGGCCTCGCGAATCCGCGCAAATTCGTTGCCGCGCCCGTCATAGCGCGGTTTGTAGTTGATGTTTTCTTCCTGGGTCGCCCGCGAGCGCCATACCAGATGGCCTTCACGGTCGTAGATATAACCCAGCAGCCGACTGTCGGTGAGGTTGAAACGCTCATCGGGCAGCTGCGCCGGCATCAGCAGGCGGTTATTGTCGACCCGCGCCGCAGATATCAGGGTGGTCACATCCGACGCCAGGCGCTGTTCGATGGAATCCTGCAACGCCAGGCTGAACGCGCCTTGCATGGCCGGCAACAGGCCGAGCATAAACAGCACGGCCAGGGTGGCGGCCGCCAGCATCAGGCGCACACGTAGCGAACGAATCAACGGCAGCGCTCATTGAACAGGTAGCCCAGGCCACGCACGGTGTCGATCGGCTTGAACCCGGCCGGGCCTTCCAGCTTGCGGCGCAGGCGGCCGACCAGCACTTCGATCACGTTTGGATCGCGCTCGTCGTCATCCGGGTACAGTTGCTCCATCAAACGGTCTTTGGCGACCACTTGTTGATGATGACGCATCAAGTATTCGAGGATCCGATACTCGTAGGCGGTCAGCGCCAAGGGTTGCTCGTCCAGGGAGGCTTGCTTGCGGTTGAGGTCCAGCAGCAGCGGCCCGGCAACGATAGTCGACTGGGTAAAACCGCTGGAGCGGCGCAGCAAGGCGTTCATGCGTGCCTCCAGCTCTTCGAACTGGAACGGCTTGACCACGTAGTCGTCGGCCCCGGCCGCCAAGCCTTCAACCTTGTCCTGCCAGTTGCCGCGGGCGGTGAGGATCAGGATCGGGAAGGTCTTGGTCTGGGTGCGCAACTGGCGAATCAGGTCCAGGCCGCCCATGCCGGGCAGGCCAAGGTCGATGATCGCCAGGTCATGGTTGAACTGGCCGGTCTGGTACAGGGCTTCTTCGGCATTGGCCACGGCTTCGACCACGTGCCCGCTGTCGGTCAGGCGGGTAAACAGGTGATGACGCAGCAGCGCCTCATCTTCCACCACCAGCAATTTCATAAGGTTCTCCACTGCAATTCAACTAGCCGACAGGGGGATATCATAGCGGCCCTGCAGCTCTTGGGGGCGCAGTTTTATGCCATTGTAATGGCCAGTCAGGTGCGCGTAGCCGCTGCGATAGTCGGGTTGCGCAGGGGTAGCGCCCAGGGCCTGGCCCCACGGCGCGGCCTGGGTGCCGGCGTCTTCGAAGCTGACACGATGGATCAGGTTGCTGGATTTCTTGGTTTTCTCGCTGCCAAAGGCCGCAAAGGCGCCATCGGACGCCTGCACGCCGGCAGTGGCGCCGAGCATGGTCAAGGCCAACATCAGCTTTTTGATCGCAGTCATGGTGGTTACCTCATACGCATTTAGGCTGTGGGGCCCAGACTACGCAGGCGCCCCTGAACTCCCCCTGAACAGGCTCTGAACCGCATCGGGCTATCCACTGACGCACCAACTCGGCAAAATACCGCGCATGACGCCCCTACCCGCTTGCTGCACCCCACTCGATGATCATTGGCCGTTGCCGGTTTCTTTGCCGGGCACGGTGTTTTTGAGCACGCGATTCGACCCGGCTTTATTGAGCCACGGCGATTTCCAGCGCTGCGATGTGCCGCCGCCCGCGAGCATCCAACGCTCGGTCGCCAAGCGCCAGGCGGAATTTCTCGCCGGCCGCCTGTGCGCGCGCGAAGCGCTGCAACGACTCGATCATCTGCACTGCATCCCGGCCATCGGCGAAGACCGCGCCCCGGTCTGGCCAGGGCATATCAGTGGTTCCATCACCCACAGCACCGGGCACGCTGCGGCGATTGTCGGGCACAAGGCGCAATGGCGCGGGCTGGGCATGGACCTGGAGCATCTGCTGACGGTGGAACGGGCCGAACGCCTGGCCGGGGAAATTCTGACGGCCGATGAGCTCCAGCGCATGGCCGCCCTGCCCCGTGAGCAACACGCCTTGCTGGTGACACTGACGTTTTCGGTGAAGGAAAGCTTGTTCAAGGCGCTCTATCCGATCGTGCACAAGCGCTTTTATTTCGAGCATGCCGAGGTGTTGGAGTGGTCAGCGGCTGGGAAGGTGCGCCTGCGGTTGCTGACCGATCTTTCGCAAGAATGGAAGCATGGCAAAGAGCTGGAAGGGCAGTTTGTGGTGGAGGGGGAGCAGTTGTTGAGCTTGGTGGCTATCGCAATGTAGGAGCGAGCTTGCTCGCGAAAAACTCACAGGCGCCGCGTTTATTCAGGCAGCACGCGTTATCGTTGAGGTTTTTCGCGAGCAAGCTCGCTCCTACAGTTAGGTTTTCAGGGTTTATCTTGATCCCTGGGCCAGCTCAGGCTGAAACACGCCCCACCCAGGTTATTGCTCTTGCTGATCAGCGCCCGCCCGCCGTGCCAATAGATAATCCGCCGCACGATCGACAAGCCCAGGCCATGCCCGCCAGAAGCGCGGGTACGGCTGTCATCCAAGCGCAGGAACGGCGTGAAGATCCGCTCCCAGGCGCTTTCCGGCACACCAGGGCCGTCGTCTTCCACATCGATGCGACAGCGCACCTGCCCCACCTGATAACTGATCAACACCTGGCCTCTGGCGTGGCGCATGGCGTTACTCACCAGATTTTGCAGGGCACGGTGCAAGTAGCGCGGTTCAGCGTCGACCCAGGCGTCATCCCAATGTGCCGAAGACAGGCAAATACCCCGAGTGACGGTGACCTGCGGGCGCAATGGCGATAATTCGCCAATCACCTGATCGAGCAATGCATCAAGGTCTACGCGCTGGAAATTCAGCTCCGGCGCACCCTGTTCCAAGCGCGCATAAGTGAGCATCTCGTCCACCAGGCCATCGAGGTCCTGGATATCGCCATCCATGCCTTCCAGGTATTTGCGCCGCGCCTCGGGCGTGGCGGCGTCACCGATCATCTCCAGGCCAAAACGCAGGCGCGCGACCGGTGTGCGCAACTCGTGGGAGACCGCGCGCACCAGCTCGCGCTGAATCGCCAGCAATTGCTGCAGGTGCTCGGCCATGCCATTGAAAGCTGCCGCCAGCCGCCCGACCGAGTCTGCACCGCGAGCGGGTACGCGCACTTCCAGGTTGCCCTTGGCGATACGCGTAGCCGCTGCCTCAAGGCCTTTGAGCCGACGCTCAAGTTGACGCACCAGCAAATAGACGATCAAGCCGATCAGAGTCAGGCCGATCAAGGTGATCAGGATCAGCCATTGCGCCGGGTACGGGTTCATCTGGTACAGCGGGCCGATCTCCAGTACCCACGGGGTGCCGACCATGCCGGCAAACACGCGAATCGAATCGCCGCCCTTGCCCAGCGCCATCACCGTATCGCCCTCCGCCACGCGACGACGCTGGTCGTCGTCCATGTCGGCCTGGTCAAGGGCCATCAGGTGCATTTCAAAACCAAAACCCTTGGCGTGTTTGATGTCGGCCAGGCGCTGGGGCTGTTCGGCCACCGGGAAACGTACCAGTTCGTCGGCCAGCAGGTAAATAGTCGCACGGGCCAATTGCTCGCTGATCTGCTGCACTTCGCCGGTGAGCACCAATTGCTCTTGCTCGCTGACCAACCGCAGCACCCGCGCCGCATGAGGCCCGGTCTGCTCAACCAGGACCTGGCCGCGTTGCAGGCGGTTGCGCTGGCCCAGGTCCAATTGCGCATCGGTGAACGTGCGCAACTCCAGCGGGATGCCCAGCAAGCGCTCCCACACCGCCAAGGCGCGCTGCCGTTCAATGGTGCTCATGGGTTGCAGGTTATCGCCCATCAACGCAAAGGTGCCGTGGGCCAGGCGCTCACGGTACTGGCCGCTGCGCACGTCATTAAGCAGGTGCAGTGCCAGAGCGCCGAGCAACGCCACCAGGATCAGCGCCGCGCACATGCCGCCGTAGATGCGCAGGAAGATCGAGTTCACAGCGGCATATCGGCAGCGGCTTCGGGGACGAACAGGTAGCCTTTGCTGCGGATGGTCTTGATCAGGCGTGGGTGGAGCGGATCGTCGCCGATCTTTGGCCGAATGCGCGAGATACGCACGTCAATGGAGCGATCCTGGCCGTCATAGCCGATACCACGCAGCGCTATGAAGATTTCTTCGCGGGACAGGATGCGCCCGGCGTTCGCAACCAGCAGCCACAGCAAGTCGAATTCAGCGCTGGTCAGTTCGATGCTGCTCTCATGCAACCAGGCTTCGCGCAAGGCATTGTCCACCACCAACGGACCAAACTGGAGGCGGCGCTGGTTTTCCACTGCAACGGGCAACACCGGTTCGCTGCGGCGCAGCAGCGCCTGGATACGTGCCAGCAACAAACGCGGGCGCACGGGTTTGCACACATAGTCGTCGGCGCCCATGTCCAAGCCCTGCACCTGGTCCATGTCGTCGGTGCGCGCGGTGAGCATCAGGATCACGCCGTCATAGCGCTCGCGCACCTTGCGGCAGATGGTCAGGCCGTCTTCGCCGGGCAGCATCAGGTCGAGGATCACCAGGTCGGGCTGTTCGGCGATGATGCGCGCCGTGGCCTTGGCACCATCGCTTTCCACCGACACACGCAGGCCGTTGCTTTCCAGGTACTCACGGGTCAACTCGGCGAGTCGCTCGTCGTCCTCGACGATCAGTATCTGCCAGGCTTCTTGCTCCATGCATTGTCCTCGTTTTTATAAGAAGTTCTTCTGGCCGACACGATCGAATGTGAAATACGGTCGGTGTGGGAGCTGGCTTGCCTGCGATGACGGTGGGTCAGCGCGCCTGTTGGCGGCTGATCCAACGCCATCGCAGGCAAGCCAGCTCCCACCTATTGATCTTCCGCAGGCATAGCCTGTTTGTCATGTTTTGAAGGCATAACAAAGGCCGATTGTAGCCATGCAACGGCCCTTGAACACAAGCCGCGAAATCCATTCGGTCATGGCGATTTTTTGTGGTAGGGTTCGCGCCCTCAAAATTCCCGCCGGCAGTTTCTAGCCGGGAATATTCGGTGACAAACGGTGTAATCCAGTAGTAATGCGGCCTACACGGGTGTTCCATGATTCATACACATTTTACCCACAGCGTTATCCACAGGTAGTGCGTTGCTAAGCCCCCAAAAACGCATTATCTTGTACCTCGGCGCTAAAAAAACCCTACATGTAGGGTTTTCAGCGAAAAGACCAAACACATATCAGACAAGAAACTCAAGCGCTTTCTTGCTCGCGTTTGGTTGAACCAAAGCATTTTTTGAAAGCCCAAACCGCGCACGCGGATGGCGGCCGTTTTCCAACCCGATTGGCAGAAAACGGTACGGGTGTTGCAGGGCTTGAATGGGGCCACTGTCACCCACCAGGAATACGGCGAAGGGCTCCCCGGCCCCGAACCAAAGACTTCGGCATGGAAGCGGCGCGATGAGCTCCCTTCCTCCTGTCCCGAAGTTGTTATGCCAGGCCCAGGCCTGCTGTAAGTGCTTCAGGACGGAACGGTGGGCACCGTGATGGTGCCCAAATAAATATAGAATGTGGAGACACCCCCTCATGCAAACCGACACAACTCGCGAGAACCCGCAGGGCTCCGTGCCGCAGGCCGCTGATTCGAACCTGGATCTGTCCGCCACTGCACCTGGCCAACTGCGCGTGATCAAGCGTAACGGCACTGTCGTTCCTTATACCGATGACAAAATCACCGTCGCCATCACCAAAGCGTTTCTTGCAGTTGAAGGCGGCACCGCTGCCGCTTCGTCGCGCATCCACGACACCGTTGCACGCCTGACCGAACAGGTCACCGCGACCTTCAAGCGTCGCATGCCATCGGGCGGCACTATCCACATCGAAGAAATCCAGGACCAGGTAGAACTGGCCCTGATGCGTGCCGGCGAGCAAAAAGTGGCCCGCGACTACGTGATCTACCGTGATTCGCGCGCCAAGGAGCGTGCCGTACGTTCCCCGGCCGAAGAAGCCGCCGTACAAGCGCACCCGTCGATCCGCATCACCCTGGCCGATGGCAGCTTTGCCCCGCTGGACCTGGGCCGCCTGAACACGATCATCACCGAGGCCTGCGAAGGCCTGGAAGAAGTCGACGGTGACCTGATCCAGCGCGAAACCCTGAAGAACCTGTACGACGGCGTAGCCCTGACCGACGTCAACACCGCCCTGGTAATGACCGCCCGTACCCTGGTCGAGCGTGAGCCGAACTACTCGTTCGTGACCGCCCGCCTGCTGATGGACACCCTGCGTGCCGAAGGCCTGGGCTTCCTGAAAGTCGCCGACAGCGCCACTCACCACGAGATGGCCGACCTGTACGCCAAGGCCCTGCCGGCCTACATCGCCAAAGGTATCGAATTCGAATTGCTGAACCCGATCCTGGCCACTTTCGACCTGGAAAAACTCGGCAAGGCGATCAACCACGAGCGTGACCAGCAGTTCACCTACCTGGGCCTGCAAACCCTGTACGACCGTTACTTCATCCACAAGGACGGTATCCGCTTCGAACTGCCGCAAGTGTTCTTCATGCGCGTGGCCATGGGCCTGGCGATCGAAGAGAAGAACAAAGAAGACCGTGCCATCGAGTTCTACAACCTGCTGTCGTCCTTCGACTACATGTCGTCGACCCCGACCCTGTTCAACGCCGGCACCCTGCGTCCACAGCTGTCGAGCTGCTACCTGACCACCGTGCCGGATGACCTGTCGGGCATCTACCACGCGATCCACGACAACGCCATGCTGTCCAAATTCGCCGGCGGCCTGGGCAACGACTGGACACCGGTGCGTGCACTGGGTTCGTACATCAAGGGCACCAACGGCAAGTCCCAGGGCGTCGTACCGTTCCTGAAAGTGGTAAACGACACCGCCGTTGCCGTGAACCAGGGTGGCAAGCGCAAAGGCGCTGTATGTGCCTACCTGGAAACCTGGCACATGGACATTGAAGAGTTCATCGAGCTGCGCAAGAACACCGGTGATGACCGTCGTCGTACCCACGACATGAACACCGCCAACTGGATCCCTGACCTGTTCATGAAGCGCGTCTTCGATGACGGCAAGTGGACCCTGTTCTCGCCATCCGAAGTCCCGGACCTGCACGACCTGACCGGCAAGGCCTTCGAAGAGCGCTACGAGTACTACGAAGCCCTCACCGAGTACCCAGGCAAGGTCAAGCTGTTCAAGACCATCCAGGCCAAAGACCTGTGGCGCAAAATGCTGTCCATGCTGTTCGAAACCGGCCACCCATGGTTGACCTTCAAGGACCCATGCAACCTGCGCAGCCCGCAGCAGCACGTGGGCGTGGTCCACAGCTCGAACCTGTGCACCGAGATCACCTTGAACACCAACAAGGACGAGATCGCCGTTTGCAACCTGGGCTCGATCAACCTGCCGAACCACATCGTCAACGGCAAGCTGGACACCGCCAAGCTGGAGCGTACCGTCAACACCGCCGTACGCATGCTCGATAACGTCATCGACATCAACTACTACTCGGTGCCACAGGCGCAGAACTCCAACTTCAAGCACCGTCCGGTTGGCCTGGGGATCATGGGCTTCCAGGACGCGTTGTACCTGCAGCACATCCCTTACGGTTCCGATGCAGCGGTCGAGTTCGCCGACAAGTCCATGGAAGCGGTCAGCTACTACGCGATCCAGGCTTCCTGCGACCTGGCCGACGAGCGCGGTGCCTACGAGACGTTCCAGGGTTCGCTGTGGTCCAAGGGCATCCTGCCGCTGGATTCGCAACAGATCCTGATCGAAGCCCGTGGCCAGAAGTACATCGACGTCGACCTGAACGAAACCCTGGACTGGGCCCCGGTACGTGCCCGTGTGCAGAAGGGTATTCGTAACTCCAACATCATGGCCATCGCACCGACCGCCACCATCGCGAACATCACTGGCGTGTCGCAGTCGATCGAACCGACCTACCAGAACCTGTATGTGAAATCGAACCTGTCGGGCGAATTCACCGTGATCAACCCGTACCTGGTTCGCGATCTGAAGGCCCGTGGCCTGTGGGACTCGGTCATGATCAACGACCTGAAGTACTACGACGGTTCCGTGCAGCAGATCGAGCGCATCCCGCAAGAACTCAAAGAGCTCTACGCGACCGCCTTCGAAGTGGACACCAAGTGGATCGTTGACGCCGCCAGCCGTCGTCAGAAGTGGATCGACCAGGCCCAGTCCCTGAACCTGTACATCGCCGGCGCTTCGGGCAAGAAGCTGGACGTGACCTACCGCATGGCGTGGTACCGTGGCCTGAAAACCACTTACTACCTCCGTGCGCTGGCCGCCACCAGCACCGAGAAGTCGACCATCAACACCGGCAAGCTGAACGCAGTGTCCAGCGGCAACCACGGTGATGACTCGGTACTCGCAGCGCCAGCCGGCCCGGCACCTGTGCCAAAGGCCTGCGCGATTGACGAGCCGGATTGCGAAGCTTGCCAATAAGCTGAACCTGCCCTGGGTTTAACCACCCGAGGCAGAAAAGCCCCCGATACACCTAGGGTGTATCGGGGGCTTTTTCTTGGGCGGGCATAAAGCCCTTGTTGCGGTATTGCTGTTCGGTCAATACCTGGATGGACAGCGTGAAGCAGATGCAAATGTGGGAGGGGGCTTGCTCCCGATAGGGTGTCAGTCAATGGATACTTGGCTGATACACCGCTATCGGGGGCAAGCCCCCTCCCACATTTTAAAGCGCTAACCTATCAGGTCATCTGAATGATGGTCTGCATGATGGTGCTTTGGGTGGAGATGGTCTTGGCGTTCGCCTGGTAGTTGCTCTGGGCCTTGATCAGGTCCACCAGCTCGTTGGTCAAGTTGACGTTGGAGTTCTCCAGGGAGCTGGCCTTGATCGACCCCAGAGTGCCAGATTCCGGTGCGTCGTAGCCCGGCTGGCCCGACGCGAAGGTCTCTTTCCAGGTCGTACCGCCGGCGGGCTGCAGGCCCTGCTCGTTGTTGAAGCTGGCCAGGGAAATCTGGCCGATGGCCTTGCTCTGCTGGTTACTGAAGGTGGCGAAGAGCACGCCGCTGCCATCGATCTTCAGGCCGGTGATCTGGCCGGTGGCGTAACCATCTGTGACCGGCGGGTTACGGTAGCTGGCCGAGTTGTACTGGGTGACGGTGCCCATGTTGATGGCGATGCCATCCTTGTTAGCCGTCGCATCGTTAGCTTTCCATACGCCATCGGTCACCGTGCCAGGTACCCAATCCTTGATGGTCAAGGTGTTACCGGCAACACCGCCGGTCACGATGCTCTTGAGGTTACCAGCACCATCGAAGCTCAACGTCGACGGCACAGGCGCCTTCACGTCAGCACCGGTACCGGTAGGAGCCGAACCATCAGGATTGCGGCCATCGATCAAGGTGTAGGCCTGCCACTGGTTGGCATCGGTTTTGACCAAGTACTGCACCATCGGGTGCGCATTGCCCTGGGAGTCGTACAAGGTGGTGCTGTATTGCGTGGTGAAGCTTTCGGACTTGGTTGGATCAAACGGGTTCTTGGACTGATCGATCACCGGCGACGAGGAGTTCAGGTTGCTGGAAGAGTCCACCTTGGTAGACGCCTTCGGCGGCAGGTTCGCCAGGTTCAGCTGCAGGTCAACCAGGCCGCCTTTGGTGATTTTGCCATTCTCGTCCGCGGCATAGCCTTGCAGGCGCGAGGTGCCGGTATTGTTGGTGATATAGCCGTCTTTGTCCGCACGGAAAGCACCGCTACGGGTGTATTCCAGCGAACCGTCGCTGCCCTTCTGCACGAAGAAGCCACCACCCTGGATCGCCATGTCGAGGATGCCGCCACTCCCGTTGACGTCGCCCTGGGTGAACTGCTGGGACACCGCCGCCAGGTTCACACCGTTGCCGATGCTGTTCTGGCCGGTGCCCAGCTTGGAGGCCGCGTAGATATCCGCGAATTCCGCACGGGATGACTTGAAGCCAGTGGTCGCGACGTTGGCGATGTTGTTGCCGGTCACGTCCAGTTGTTTGTTGGCCGCATAGAGGCCGCTAAGGCCGATGTTAAAAGACATGTTTCTCTCCTCTGCCGTATTTAGCCGGCTCTATGTACCGATAGTCTGAATTTGCGACAGCTTGACGCTGCCCATGCCGCCTGCAAGGTTGAGCAGCATTTCGCCGCCGGTCTTGCTCAGGGTCACGCTGGTGACCGTGGCTGGTAGCGAGGTGGTCAGGGCCACCGCGTCACCTTTGTCGTTCTTGGTGGAGGCATTGAAGGTGTAGGTGCCGGCTGGGGCGACCTCACCCTTGTCGTTCTTGCCGTCCCAGATAAAGCTCTGGCTGCCGGCACTCTGCGCGCCCATATCCACGGTGCGTACGACGTTGCCGTCCTTGTCGGTGATCTTGACGGACACGTTGCCCACCGCCGATGGCACCGCCACTGAACCGTTCATGCTCTTGCTGGTATCCACCATGGCTTTGTCGGTCTGGATAATGATCGACCGCCCCACCAGCGACGAAGCCTGCAGCGCTTGAGAAGAGCTGAAGTTGCTGGAGATGTTGTTCACCGAGTCGTTCAGGGTGTTGATGCCTTCCAGGCTGCTGAACTGGGCAAGCTGGGCCACGAACGCGCCGTTGTCCTGGGGCGACAGCGGGTTCTGGTTTTTCAGCTGGGTCACCAGCAACTGCAGGAATGCGTCCTTGCCCAGCGCCTGGTTACCCGTGGCCGCTTTGGAAACATTCGAGACATTGTTCGACGCGTCCTTGACCTTGGAGTTGAACAGGTCCTGGACAGCCGTGTTGTTTGACGTATCAACGATGGCCATTATTTGGCGCCCCTTATCACTGACCCAGGGTCAGGACCTTCTGCATCATGGTTTTGGCGGTGTTCATCATTTCCGCGTTGGTCTGGAACGAACGGCTGGCGGAAATCATGTCAGCCATTTCCTCGACCACGTTGACGTTGGGGTAGTAGACGTAACCCTTTTCGTTCGCGGCAGGATGGTTGGGCTCGTAACGGGCCTCCAGGTTGCTCTGGTCTTCGACGACGCCCAACACCTGCACGCCGGAGCCAGCTGCGTCCTGATTCTGGAACAGCGACTCGCTGCCGCCTGCCTGGCCACCCTGGAACATGGTGGCGAATACCGGATGGCGGGCGCGATAGGTCTGGTCAATGCTCGAGGAGACGGTCTCGGCGTTGGCGATGTTACTGGCGACGGTGTTCAAACGCGTGGTCTGCGCGCTCATGCCACTGCCGGCAATATTGAAAACACTGGACAGGGACATGGCTTACTCTCCGCGCAGGGCTGACATCAGCCCTTTGAATTTGCTGTTGAGCAGAGTGAAGCTGGCTTGGAAGTTCACCGAGTTTTCGGCGTAGTTCGATTGCTCCAGCTGGGCGTCAACGGTGTTCTGGTCGATCGACGGCTGCATCGGCGTGCGATACAGCAGCGACTCGTCACCATTGCCCAGGCCTTGCGCTTCGATATGACGGCTATTGGTCATGTTCAAGGCGAAGGTGCCGTTCTTGGTCTTGTCCTGTTGTGCGGCGAGCACGGCGGAGAAGTCCAGGTCCCGAGCTTTGTAGTTCGGGGTGTCGGCGTTGGCGATGTTGTTGGCCAGGACTTCGGCACGCTGGGCGCGGAAGCCCAGGGCTTGTTCGTGGATACCGAGCGCTTTATCGAAGCTGATGCTCATGGCGGAAACCTTTAGGCTGACCTGCTGTTCGTTAGCAGGGTTATAGCAAGGTGTATGCCAAACTTGCGAAAGCCCCGTATATTAAGGGTTTCGAGGGGAGTTGCCGGCGACTATGCCAGAAAAGCGGCAAGCGATTTCCGCGTAGTGCCAGTAAAGCGGCAATGGGCAGTTGCCGCTTTACGCCAGCTTGCCGAGAAAACAAATGTGGGAGCTGGCTTGCCTGCGATGGCCGAGTGCCTGCCGACCTATTCGTCGACTGACAAAACGCTATCGCGGGCAAGCCCGGCTCCCACAGTTTTATTGCCTATACCCGGCCTACTTGGCCTGATAGATGATTCCCGGGCTGCACTGCACCATCTGGAAGTGATCCGGCAGGCCGTTCAATGCCTCGGAGGCACCGAGGAACAGATAACCTCCACGCTTGAGCGTGCCATGGATACGCAACAGGATGTCTTTCTTCACTTCAGCGGAGAAATAGATCAGCACGTTGCGGCAAAACACCATGTCGAACTTGCCCAGGCTGGCATAGCTGTCGAGCAGGTTGAACGAGCGGAATTCGACGCGGTTCTTGATCGGCGCCTTGATCGCCCAACGCCCCGCCCCTTTGGGATCGAAGTAACGTTGAAGGCGCTCCTGGGACAAGCCTCGGCCCAACGCCAGGCTGTCGTACTCACCGGTCTTGCAGTTGGTGAGCATAGTGCCGGACAAGTCCGTGGCCACAATTTGCGCGCCGGCTTTCAACTGGCCCATGTTGGTCCGCTCGAACTCGTCGATGGACATCGAGATCGAGTACGGTTCCTGCCCCGAGGAACAGGCCGCCGACCAGATGCGCAGGCGCTGGCCCGGGCTGGCCTTGATGGCTTCCGGCAAGACTTTGTTCTTGAGCACTTCAAAGGGATAGGTATCGCGAAACCACAAGGTTTCGTTGGTAGTCATGGCATCGACCACCATTTCCTTGAGCCCACTGCGCGGCTGCCCCTGGATCCGCTGGACCAACTCACCCAGGGACTTGATGCCCTGCTGTTCCATCAGCTTGTTGAGACGGCTGGATACCAGGTACTGCTTGTTTTCACCGAGCAATATGCCACAGGCTTTTTCCAGGAAGACCCGGAACTGTTCGAAATCCAAATTACCCGTAGACAATGATGCCGCCTCTTAAATCGTGTGACCGCCAGGGGAAATCCCCTAGCCGTGATCTGCTGCCTTGATCCGGTCGACTACCCGGGATGCGAGGTCATCAGGACGGAACTTGGCCAGAAAGTCATCCGCACCGACCTTCTTGACCATTGCCTGATTGAATACCCCCGACAACGAAGTATGCAGGATGATATGCAACTTTTGCATGCGTGGATCGTTACGTATTTCGGCCGTGAGCGTGTAGCCATCCATTTCCGGCATCTCGATGTCAGAGATCATCATCAAGAATTCTTCTTCAGGCCTCTTGCCTTCGTCTGCCAGCTTGCGCAGGTAATCCAAGGCCTGGCGGCCATCATTGAGCGCTACCACCTCAACCCCGACCGTTTGCAGGCAACGCGTGACCTGCTTGCGCGCTACAGAAGAGTCGTCCACGGTCAACACACGCAGCGAAACCGCCTTGTGTGCCGTTTCGGCATCCACCACCCCGACGGAAATGGTTTCCGAGGTGGGGGCCACTTCGGCGAGGATCTTCTCCACGTCGATGATTTCCACCAACTGGTTATCGACCCGCGTCACCGCCGTCAGGTAGTGATCGCGCCCCGTGCCCTTGGGCGGCGGATGGATTTCTTCCCAGTTCATATTGACGATGCGCTCCACCGAGCGCACCAGGAAACCCTGGGTCTTGGTGTTGTATTCGGTGATGATCACGAAGGGGTTCTGGCGGTCTTGCAAACCCGCGGCCCCCGTGGCCATGGCCAGGTCAAGAATCGGAATGGTCGCGCCACGGATGTTGGCCACGCCGCA
This sequence comes from Pseudomonas sp. NBRC 111138, assembly GCF_001320835.1. Taxonomy (NCBI): domain Bacteria; kingdom Pseudomonadati; phylum Pseudomonadota; class Gammaproteobacteria; order Pseudomonadales; family Pseudomonadaceae; genus Pseudomonas; species Pseudomonas sp. NBRC 111138. Next base: position 14,544 of record NZ_BCBO01000150.1, read on the forward strand.
CACCACTGGACTGGACTTGGGCATGATCGTCAACTTGGGACATTGCAGCACTTCACGCACTTTAAACACGTTGATGCCATACAACTGTTTGCCATCCAGGCGGAAAAGCAACAACTCCAGGCGATTCTGCCCTACCAGCTGTGTGCGCTGGTTTACTGAATCCATTACACCTGCCATGCCCAGACTCCTAAATCCTAGGGGTACGACGCGTACCCAACACTAAACGGCACGAGCTTTGCTATTTACTGAGTATGGATATTAAAACGACAGTTTCCCGACACCCTGGCCGCTCACGCTACCGTAGACTGCTCTGCGCCGCGATGGCACTGCTTGTCTCGGGCCTGGGCGTCACGGCCCGTGCCGACAACGTCACCCTGCCTGATCTACTTATCGGCGTCACCCAAGGCTTTCTTGAGTTCACTGTAGAAGATTATCTGGCGACTACCCAGACGCCGGGGCGTTATGAAATTCAGGTCAACCAGTTGGACCCTCGCTTGCGCATGCCAATGTGCGACAAGGAATTGACAGCCACTCTGGAAAGCCCCGCCCAGCCCATCGGTCGTGTGACCGTAAAGGTACGCTGTGAGGGCGCCTCGCCCTGGACGGTTTTCGTACCAGCTCAGGTCAAGCTGTATCGCGATGTGGTGGTAGTGGCGCGACCGTTGAAGCGCACGGGCATCATCGGCTACGACGACGTGGCGTTGCGCGAGCGGGATATCAGCTTGATCAACCAGGGCTACCTGACGTCGCTGGACCAGGCCGTCGGGCAGAAACTCACGCGGCCAGTGGTCACCGACCAAGTCCTCACGCTGGTTCATCTGGAACAGGCCGAGGTGATTCGCAAGGGTGACCAGGTGGTAATTTCCGCCAGCAGCGGCGGCCTGAACGTCAGGATGCCGGGCGAGGCGCTGTCAAATGGCGGCATGAGCGAACAGATCCGCGTCAAGAACCTCAACTCCAATCGCGTGATCAAGGCGCGGGTCACGGCACCAGGCCAGGTCGAGGTGGCGCTATAGATGACTGGAATCAAATGCCAGCTTTTCCTACACTGTGTGCTGGATATTGAGCCGTACAGGTTTATTGTCAATCGAGCCTAAAGTTTGCCCGGGTATGGCCGAAAACATGGCAAGCGTCCAAATACCCAGAGGTTTTTCAACATGGTCATTGATTTCAGTCGTTTGAATAACGCCCCGGCTTTGCCCGGCAATACGCGCACCGGCGGTACCAAGGACAGCGTAGAGGCCAAGCAGCAGCCCTTGCCTGCCAAAGCAGAACAGGCCGCCGCCAGCCAGAGTGGGGAATCGGTACACCTGAGCAATGAGGCTCAACAGTTGCAGAAGGTCACTGACTCGCTGCGCGATCAACCCGTCGTCAATAAAGCCCGCGTGGCCGAGTTGAAACAGGCTATCGCCGATGGCAGCTATAAAGTCGACAGCAACCGTGTAGCCAGCAAGCTGCTCAACTTCGAAGCCGAGCGCTAGGCAAAAGCCTGCGCAGGGCTTTTGGACGCTTAAAACCCAAGGCCAGCCATGCACCACGACGAACATTTGCTCCAACTGATCATTGATGATCTGGCGCCGACGCAACAATTGCTCGAGCTGCTCAAGGAAGAATCACTGGCCTTGTACGGCCGGGATATGCCCTTGCTGGAAGAAATCCTGGCGCGCAAACAGTCCCTGATTGTCTTGCTCGAACAGCACGGCAAAAAACGCAGCGAGATTCTGATCAGCCTGGGCCTGCCCGCCGATCATGATGGCCTGGCACAACTGGCCAGCCACTCCTCAGTCGGCGATCAACTGCTGGCACAAAGCAAAGAACTCAATCATTTGCTCGCCCAGTGCCAGGAAGCCAACCTGCTCAACGGCCAGTCGATCCAGCTTCAGCAAGCCACCACCGCCAATCAGTTGCGCATACTGCACGGCGGAGAACCTCCGGCCCTGTATAACGCCCAAGGCTCCACCTCACGCCTGATCAAACCAAGCACCCGCAGCCAAGCCTGACGCCGGTTTACAGCGCGACCTATTCAAGGCGCGCTACATACTGGCAAAATGCCGGTTCTTGCGTGTAGTCGTATTTTGCCTGGAGATGGAAGAACCGTGTTCAACGCCCTTAATGCGGAAGATGCACCGCAGCCACCCAAGGTGCTCACCACGCCTCTGGAAATCGCCAGCACGTTGCGGATGCTGCAAGAAAGCCATGACCCGCTGATCATCACTTTCCACGAACGTAGCCAGCGCTTCCAGAGCTACCTAGTGGACATCGACCGGGACAGCAAGACGCTGGTACTGGACGAAATGATTCCCCGCGACGGTGAACGCTATCTTGAGAATGGCGAAGCCTTCCGTATCGAAGGCTTCCATGAGGGCGTGCGGGTTGCCTGGGAAAGCAACGGCACCTTGACCATCAGCGAGAAAGGCGGCCACCGCATCTACAGCGGCAGCCTGCCCGGCGAAGTGGTTTACCACCAAAGACGCAATGCCTTCCGCGCCGCACTGAAACTCGCGCAATTGGTGGATATTCAGTTAGGTGGCGAGAAGCTCAAGGTGCCTGTCAGCGGTAAGCTGTTGGACATCTCGGCAACCGGCTGCAAATTGCGCTTTGAAGGCGACATCTCCGAGCGTCTGCAGTTAGGCCAGGTCTATGATCGCTTTATCGCTGCCCTGCCCTTCGGCAGCATGACCACCTCTGTGGAACTGCGCTATCTGCACTTCGAAGACAAGATCAACACCACCTTTGCCGGCGTGCGCTTTCATAACATGAGTGGCTTGGTGCAGCGACAAGTGGAACGCTTTGTCTACCAATTACAGCGTGAAGCTCGGCGCTTCGATAAAGACGACGATCTCTAAGCGTTAGACGCTGAGATAAAAAAACGGGCAGATCCTGATGGGATCTGCCCGTTTTTTCGTTCAGGGGCGTGCCCTGCTTAAGTCATGGGGATGTTCGTCCGGGTCTGGTGGCTCGTGCGGCTCTTCGCTCGTCGGCTCATCGGTTTCAGGGGCAGGCTCTGGATCGGGCACAGTGACTTGCATCTGATCCTGTACCACCTGCTCATCCACCCGCGGGTCAAGGGCAGCCACCAAAGGCGAACTGGACATGCTGTCGGGCATCGCCACGTGATGCAGCGGCGCGTCATCGACCTGATGCAGGTTGGTCACCGCCTTGGGGCGAATGCGCCACACCAGGATCAATGCACACAGGCTGAAAAACGCATAGAGCATCTGGCTGCCGAATAGCTTCATTACCACACCGGCCAACAGCGGCCCCACGCTGGCGCCGATCCCGTAGGTCACCAGCAACATGGCCGTCAGCGATACCCGACGATCGCCTTCCACATGGTCGTTGGAAAAGGCCACTGCCAAAGGGTAAAGGCAGAACTGCACCAGCGAACAGAAGAAGCCCGCCACGAACAACACTTCCAGCGGAACCTGCGTCATGATTGCCAACGGCAAGGCCGTCACCGCCAGGCACAAGGCGAAGCAGCGAATCAGCAGCGCGCGGTCATAGCGGTCCGACAACCAGCCCAGTGGCCACTGCACGACCAATCCAGCAAAAATGCAGCTCCCCATGAACAGGCCGACTTGCTCGGTCGTCAGGCCCTGCTGAGAGGCGTACAGCGGTGCCAAGCCGTAGAACGAACCGACGATCAACCCAGCGCCCAACACGGTGCTGAGCGACTGCGGCACGCGCTTGATAAAGAAGCGCGGCTCCATCGGGGCCGGGTGCAGTGGGGCCGGGTGAATGCGTCGAGTCATTGCCACCGGGACCAGGCACAGCGCAAAGCACAACGCCACGAGCATCAACAGCTCAAGCCCAAGATGAGGATGCATGACCAGGATCAGTTGGCCCAGCACCAACCCAAGGTAGGACGCAATCATGTAGCCGCTGAACACTACACCGCGCTGCTTGGCATCCGCCTGCTCGTTGAGCCAACTCTCGATGACCATGTACTGGCACATCATCCCCAGGCCCACGATCATCCGCAGCACGATCCAGGCTGGCAGCCAATCAATCAAACCGTGCCCCAGCACCGCTGCACCGACGATGCCCGCGCAGGTGGCGTAGGCGCGAATATGCCCGACCCGGGCGATGAGGCGGTGTCCGAGCTTGCCGCCCAGCACCAAGCCAAAATAGTTGGCGGCCATTAGCGCACCGACCCACAGGCTGTCGACATTGTCTGCTGCCAGACGCAAAGCCAGATAAGTACTAAGTAGGCCGGAGCCGATCAGCATCATCAAAGAGGCGAAATAAAGGGCTCGAAAAGATTTCCAGATCTGGCGCATCGGCGTTCCGAGCGGCTCCTTGCGGTGAGGGGTAGGGCTATCAGCATGATAGTCCGGGGCGGTTGGATCCGGACAGGCAGCAGGGCCTGTTCCCGGCGATTATTTTGTTTCACAGCTCAGACGCTACGTGGGTGTCTGCGAGGTACATAACCGTGGAGATAAATACATGGCGCACCACCTGTGAACCTTGATAACACGCAAGGTTCGACTGGTATTCGGGTATCTGTACAAAAGGTTTCAATGGAACGCTATGCAGGCTTTGGAAGTTGGCGTGC
>NZ_BCBO01000151.1:0-12543 GCF_001320835.1 Pseudomonas sp. NBRC 111138
TCGTGCCTTCGGCATAGTGCTTGCTGACCAGCATCATCCCGACAGGTAAACCGTCTACCAGACCACAGGGAATCGACATGGCCGGATGCCCGGTGATGTCCTGGGCAGAGGCATTGCCGATCATTTCCAGTGCACGGGCCACGTACTCGGTAATCGAGCAACCCGGCTGCGGGTGGGGTTGGGCGATGATCGGGACGGTGGGCATCACCAGCAGGTCATACCGCGCCAACGCGGCGTCATACCCGGCACGTGCCACGCGCCTGAGGTTTTGTGCCTTGGCGTAGAAACGTCCGTTGTAGCGTTCCAGACCGTATTGCCCGACGAACATGCACAGCTTGAGAGAAGCGGACAGGTCATTGGCCTGATCGCGCCATCCGGCTTGCTGGTCCAGCAACCCGAGGTCATACAGCCCTTGCCAGTTAAAACCGGCCCCATTGCCGTGCATCATCTGCATCATCAAGCCTTCACAGCCGATGGGGTGCCATAGCGAACCGGCAATGCTGTGCTCAGGCACCGACACCTCCTCGACCTGCGCGCCCAGCCGCGAAAACGCTGCAATGGCTTGACGTACGCAAGAGGCCACACGTGGGTCCTGGTTGGCCAGTTCAAAACCTTCGCGCAGGATGCCGATCCTCAGCCCGCTGACACCGCGTTCCAGGTAATCGCTGTAAGCGTCGACCTGCGGCGCGGCTTGTCGCGGATCGAGCCCATCGGCGCCGGCCATGACTTCCAGCATCAAGGCGTTGTCGCGCACGTTTGCGGTAATGGGGCCGGCGTGATCGATAGTCGCTTCGATGGCCATGATGCCGGTGTAGGGCACCAGTCCGTGGGTCGGCTTCATGCCGTAAGTGCCGCAGAAGGCGGAAGGGATGCGGATTGACCCGCCCTGGTCACCGCCAACTGCCAGGTCGACCTCGCCGGCGGCAACCAGTGCTGCGCTGCCGGAAGACGAGCCTCCCGAGGCAAAGCCCTGGCGAAAGGGGTTGTGCACCGGTGCAGGATCGGAGGTGTGGCTGCCGCCGGACAGGCAGTAGTGTTCGCACGTTGCCTTGCCGAGGATGGTCGCGCCGGCATCCAGCAAGCGCGTGACAACCGTGGCATCGAAGGCGGGAACGAAGCCTTCAAGCGGCTTGGCACCATTCATCATGGGGACGCCAGCCAGTGAAATATTGTCCTTGAGGGCGACCGTTTTACCCGCCAGCTTGCCTTCGCGCGCACCGTTGACTTCGGTGCGGAAGTACCAGGCGTTGAGCGGGTTGTGTGCGGCCGAGGGACGATAGCCCGAGCTGCGTTCATAACGGACCGGCGGGATGAAGTCCGGCAGCTCGTCAACCAGGTCATATGCGTCGAAGCTTGCCTGCATAAGCGCCAGGTATTCATCGGCTTGCTTTGCACTGAGTTGCATGTGCAGGCTGCTCGAAATATCCAATAGCTGTTCAAGGGTGGGGCGAGCGATTGCCATGGTTGGGCTGTCCTTATCGTAAGTGGCCGAAGAGCACTGCGTGCTCAATATCAGCGAGCCTGGGGCTCAAGATAGTCCGCGCATCCAGCCGGCGGCTTGGTTGAGAAAGACATCGACTTGGTTGAGCCGGACACCCAGGCGCCAAGGGCGCGCGGTCGCAGTTTCTGGCGTTAAAAAATGTGCGCGTAGCGCAGGTTCATGCGGAAGTCTTCGCGGGTGCCGTTGTCCACCGAGAGGTCTTTGCCCAATTGCAGTTGCACCTGGTCGGTGGGGGTGACGAACTTGGTGGCGGTGAGACGCAAGTTGGTGGTGCCTAGTTCGTTGTCCTGATTGACATGCTCGACGTTTGTCTCGCCACCCCAGGTACGCCCCAAGCCAATACCAAAGGTGGTGGTGGCGTCCGGCATGTAACGCCCCATGATCTGCGCTGCGTAGGACACGTCCTGCTTCATGCGGTCGGCATTTGCACCGTAATCCGTATTGTCGCCATACCAGGTCGCGCCGCCGACCAGGTCCATCGCCCATTTCTCTGTGAAGTGCTTGACGTAGGCGCTCTGCAGTTCGAATTTCCAGCGGTTCTCCCCTAGGTTAAGCGCGTCGTCCTTGTCATACGTCCCCGAAGGCACATACACATAGGGGGCGATACTGAGGGTGTCGCGGGCTTCGTTGAACCGCCATTTCACCGGCGCGGTGAGGATCAAGTCGCCCACGCCTCGAGTACTGCCCAGTGCTGAGGCGTCACCTGCGCCGGAGACGTGCCCGAAAGGCAAGAGGAATTGCGGGTCGATAGTGACTGTGTCGCTGAGCGCATACACATGGAGCAGACGCAGGATGCCAACGTCGGAGGTCACCCTGAAGTCAGAGCTGACCTTGTGTCCGTTGGCGTAAGCCGAGTCCGTAGTGGCGTGCTGATAATAAATCGCACCGATAGTGGCGCCGACCGGATATTGCTCGTAATCGCCAGGCGCGACTTCACCCGCGTTGGCGTGGAGGGCGGGCAACAGGGTTGAGAGAGTCAGCAGGTGGATCTTGTTCATTGTTTATTCCTCGCACAGGGGACCGGGCCACCCGTGAAGGGTGGCAGGCGGTAGAAGCCGGGTTGTTAAACGCCGCGGGCGCTCAGGCTGTGGGCGGCAAGGCGTCGCGCAACATGCCGGTTTGCGAGTGACAGTTGATGTACTCGAAGACCTGGCTCTTGGCGTCGGACACGGACACCTCGTGGTACAGCCTCAACTTCTTCAAACCCGCGGCCACGCGAAAGAACGTCACGAAAATACGCAGGTGGGTAGGGTGGGATTCAGCCCAGCGTTCGAGTTTCTCCACCGAGCGCCAGTGACCGATGTTGTAGCTCAGGTCGAGAACGTTGCCGTCCAGGTCGATATTGCGCACGAACCTGTTGCTGTAGCAGCCCAGCGGCTGACCGTTGTCACGCAGGAAGTCCATGCCGTCCTGCAACGTCGGTAAAATTTCGTCGAGGTAGAGGGAGCGCTCCTCTGCCTCGGCATCCGCCCAGTCCTGGCCTGAACGAATCAGTGTGAGGTTGTCGTGCCCCAGCACCACGACGCGTCCGCCCTTGGCGGGGTCGCCCGCGACCACTTGCAGCTGGCTCGTGGGCTTCATCCAGTCGGTCTGGGAGATCGGGAAACGGTCGCGCATCGAGCCCCAATAGCCGTGCTCTTCGATCTCGCCACTGGTGGCATCCATGACTGCGCCGACACCGGGCAGGTTTTCCTGGAAGGCGTATAGCGTCTCGAACTGCTCGGCGCGTGGCGCGGTGATTTCGCGGAAGTAACCCAGGCCTTCACCCAGGCGATCCGGTGAACTCCACCAGTCATTCACCTGGGGTGAGCGCAACCAGCGGCAATGGGCGGCAGGGTCTTTCCAGTACCCGACCACAATCAGATTATCAAAGCCGCTGCTGTCGGTGTGCTGGGTCAAATCGTAGTTCTGCGGGCCCTCTGCCAGGCTGAAACTGCCGACGATGTGGCGCATAGCCTGCAAGGCCGCCTCGCGCTGGGCATCTCCTTGATATTGCACGCCCAGATAAGCCATCACCACTTGTTGAAGTTGCTCATCGGCGCGCGCCACCCACATCGGGAACGGCGGTTGATACTCTTCGGGTACACGGCGGGACAGGGTGCGTGGGCATTTCAGATGTGTGTCGATTGCAGATTCCATCTTGAGCTCCTCGTTATCTTCGTTCAGGCCTACGGGTGGGCGTCATCGCGTCGGCGGCAGGGGGCGCTTGGCGACCTGCCGTCGGTGCAGTAGCTGCATGGCCCCCCATTCAATCAACCAATAAGCCGACTCCTCAGGCGCGAGGTCGCGCCGTTGCAGAAGCCAGGAGGAATCAGCCAGTCGTGGTGCAGAGTGTCGATGCATGGCGTGCCTCATCAGCGGGGTATGAGCTGCTGCGAGGTGGAAATTAGGCCGGCAGAGAAGGCCGCGCTTTGTTAGGCGAGACAACCGCTTGGTTGGCAAAGACAGTCCTGCTACGGAGGTTCACCTGTGGTCTGCGCTGGTGCACACGGGCTGATGGCGTGATGTGATGTGCCCTTAAACGGGCATAGGCGCGAGACCTGTGGCGAGGGAGCTTGCTCCCGTGACGGCCTGACAGCCGCCTCCCTCTATCTGACACCCGTCGGTGCAAATGTGGAAGCTGGCTTGCCACTGCATTTGGCGTGTTAATTGCTTCGATGGCTGACAATCGGCCGCACGTTACAACTTCTCGAGCGCCTATTGCATCGTTGTCGAGGTCAGCGTCATGAACCCGAACACTCAGTATTCGACCCTTGCCGTCCCTGCAACACGTCGGTTTGATTATTGGAAAGAAGTGGTCTGTCGTCATTGCTTGGCGGCCGATAGCAAACCCTTGTCCCAGAGCCGCTTTGATGGCTCGCTCACCCTTAATACAGTCGGCGCGCTGGACATCTGTACGCTGTCTTCGCCGCTGCATTACTGGGAGCGTTCCGAGCAGCACCTGCGCAGCGGTCCGGCCGAAGATTTATGGTTGGGTTTCGCTCGAAAGGGCCATGGGCAAATCGAACAAGGCTCAAGAAAAGCCAACCTGGCGACGGGCAACTTGTTTCTTTATGACGCAACCCAGGCGTTTCGCTTCAGCCTGGGTGGTACCGAAAACCACTTGATCCGTATTCCCAGAGCGTTGCTCACCGAACGCCTGCCGCGTATTGCCGAGTACACCGCGATGGTCCTCGACGACCGGCGCCCAGGCGTCGTGCCCTTGCGTGAAATGCTGCACCAGGCCGCGAGCACGCCTGCGTCGCTGCAGGATGAGCGCATCTCGAATCGTTACTCAAGTGCTGTGCTTGATCTGCTTGTAATCAGCCTGGAACTCCAGGACCTGAAAACCAGCCATCAGGAAATGGACCTCTACGGCCGCATCATGCAGTACATCCAACGCCACCTGACCGAGCCGGAGCTGTCGATTGAAGCCATCGCCAAAGCCCACAATGTGTCCACCCGCACCGTTACACGGGCCTTCGCACGCTACCAGAAAACCCCCGTTGCAGAGATCTGGAAAGAGCGCTTGAATGCCAGCCGAGAAGCAATCGAGCGTGGCCAGGTACGCAGTGTGTCCGAAGCGGCGCTGGACTTTGGGTTTTCTGATTTCTCGCATTTCAGCCATGCGTTTCGCAAGGCGTTTGGCGTGGCACCGAATACGCTTTTACGCCGCGATTGAATTGCAAGAAGGAGCGCTTGTGCCGGGTAGCGAGCCTCTGAAAAGCCAGGAATGAAAGAGGCTATCCGGATCCCCGCAAAGCATTTTGATTGGGCTCCAGGACAATGTTTTCAGGTTGATAACGCTTTTGTTTGCCCTCATTCGCATCGAGTGTGCGATTGATCGCCAATGGCGATTTCCGAAGGACTCCAGTCTGGCAGGCGCTGGTACTCAGTGTTTTTCTCTCGCAGGGATCGTTTTTGTGGTTTGGCCGAGATTCTTGAGCTTATCGGTCAGCATCATTCGTTCAGTGCAGCACCGAGTGCAGCCAGCGCTACGGCATTGCGATTCGATATAGCGGGACGAGGTTGCTTCGGCGTGATCGCCACCGTGAGCGCCCCTTCTACGGCAGCTGTAACCGCGTGCGCCTGAGTGCCAGTGGGTGGTTGCACGGGTGTCTTTCCTCCAGCAAAAGCCACTATTTGGGCGATATCCTCTGCTCAAAGGTTGGCATAATGCCTTGCTTTTACCGCAAGGACGCATGGACGCCATGTTAAAACCAGCCTACCTTCTTTTGTTTTTCTTCACCCTCGCGGGCTGTCAAAGCCTGCTTCGACCTGCTGATTACGATTCCCTCCACGTTGGTTTTCGCTGCATGGGCCTTGCCGGTATAGAGCCCTTCAACCGAGACAACTTGCGTTATATCGAACGCTTCGCCGGTTACGGCAACGCCACCTGCATGGCCATGCTGGGCAAGCTGTATCAGGAAGGCGGGCACGGCGTCGATCAGGATTTTCGCAAGGCCCGTGCCTTGTTCGTAGAGTCCGCCAAGATTAAACCGGCCACCAATGTGCTGTTGGGTCAGATGGCCGAACGCGGCGAGGGTGAGCCCGTGGACTATGCCAAGGCGCGCCAGTTCTATCGCCTGTCTGGCAACAATGCCGTGCTGGCGCTGGGGCGTTTAATGGAGGAAGGCAAGGGTGGCCCGCAGGATTTGCCTGGCGCCTTGGCACTCTATCTGGGCGCAATCCGTTACTGTGGCGACGAAGAGTGGCAAGCCATGAATCGTCTGCGTCTGGCAGGACAACCGCTGACTGAAGACCAAATGAAACGTTATCAGCAAATCTGGCTGACGAGTTTTCTCAAACTGCAGACTCGGCGGCTGGCTGTCCGGGAAGTGTTTGAAGCGGTCAATGCCACGGGCGAGAAGAAGAGCGTGCGGCTGTCCTATCGCTTCACGTCAGACAGCGGTACGCCGAAAGTAACGATGCTCACAGGTTCGGGCGACGCGAATGTCGACGCATGGGTCATGAAGGCCGCGTCGCAAATCACAATGGGCAACGCCGCGCCGCTGACCGACAGTTCGGGCGTGCGGGAGATCGTGGCGCCGCTGGTCTTCGTGCCTCAAGACACCCAGCGCATGATGGGGTTGTGCGGGAGAAAGCCCTGCGGTTGACGGGTTTCTCGCGATTTGTAGCGCTCATGAATATCTGCACGCTGAGAGTCCAACATGGAGAAGGCCAGGACGCGGTCAACTGCTTCCAAGAGGTCTCGGTGCACCGCGTCGTCGAATGGAGTGGATGAGTTTCCCAGGGATGAGAAGGGGCAGAAATGATCAGCTAAACAGCCTGCCACATGGTCCCTATAAACTTTCGGGATCGCCAAAAAACATCTGAATCCGCGACCTCAACCACCGCTCCCCCGGATCATTATCCTGCGACCCCCGCCACGCCATGTGCAGCTCAAACGAGCGCACCGGCAACGGCGGGTCCTCGGCACGCAAACCACCCGCTGACGTCAGCGCTTCCGCCGCATAATCCGGCACGGTGGCCAGAATGTCCGTACCCGCCAGCAACGTACCCAAGCCATTGAACTGTGGCACCGCGAGCACTACGTGGCGCTTGCGGCCGAGTTTTTCCAGCTCTTCATCGATAAACCCGCTCAAGTCGCCGGCAAAGGACACGAGCGCGTGGGGCCGTGAGCAGAAGTCATCCAGGCTCAGCGAGCCCGGAACGCTGTCGGCGCGCAGCAGTTTGGGCAGGCTGCGGCGCAGTACCTTGCGCTTGGCGTTGGCGGGCAGGTCGGCGGTGTAGCTGACGCCAATGGAGATTTCACCGGAGGCCAGCAGGCCGGGCATCAGGATGTAATTGACGCGGCGTACCACCAGCACAATGCCGGGGGCTTCGGAACGCAGGCGTTTGAGCAACTGTGGGAGCAAGGCGAACTCGACGTCGTCGGAAAGGCCAATGCGAAACACGGCGGTGCTGGTAGCCGGGTCGAATTCGGCGGCGCGGCTGACGGCGGTGGAGATTGAGTCCAGCGCCGGGGAGAGCAGGGCGAAGATTTCCACGGCGCGGGCCGAGGGCTCCATGCTGCGCCCGGTGCGCACGAACAGGGGATCATCGAACAGCCCGCGCAGGCGCGACAACGCCGCGCTGATGGCCGGCTGGCCGAGGAACAATTTCTCGGCGGCGCGGGTCACACTGCGCTCATGCATCAAGGTTTCGAATACGATCAAGAGGTTAAGGTCGACACGACGCAGGTCGTTACGGTTCATCTTGTGTCCTGGAAGAGTCAGCAAACTTGATGTGAGCGGTCACGTAGCAACCCCCTGAGGTTCGATTCAGAAGGATGACCGGCATGAATCTTACGGGGAAAGGCTGGTACTCTGCACCGGCTAATTGATTTTTCCTACGATAGTTGAGGTGTGTTCCTCGCTCGCGGAATCAATGACAGGCATGTCGACTATTAATGGTGACCGGTGGTCTTACCCCCAAAGCCCAGATAAAGTTCATGGCATTAGAGGTTACTTTGACGAGGTTTGCGATGTCCCGCACGATCCGTTTTCACAAGTTTGGTCCGGCCGAGGTGCTCAAATGCGAAGAGCATGCGGCCGCGCAGCCCGCACCGGGCGAAGTGCAGGTGCGTGTCGACGCGATCGGCATCAGTTGGTACGACATTCTGTGGCGCCAGAACCTGGCGTCTTCCCACGCACGCCTGCCTTCTGGCCTGGGCCATGAGATGGCCGGGGTTGTGGTTGCCCTGGGCGATGGCGTGAATGACTTGGCGGTCGGCGATAAAGTCGCCAGTTTTCCGGCCGAGAGCCCCAATGATTACCCGGTGTATGGCGAGCAGATCGTCTTGCCCCGTTCGGCCCTGACCCGGTACCCGGATGTCTTGAGCCCGATTGAAGCCAGCGTGCATTACACGCCGTTGCTCATCGCGTACTTTGCGTATATGGACCTGGCGCGGGTCAAACCCGGCCAGTTTGCCCTGGTGACCGACGCCAGCCACTGTGCCGGCCCTTCGTTTGTGCAGCTGGGCAAGGCCCTGGGTGTGCGGGTGATTGCTGCCACCAAAGACAGTGCTGAACGTGAATACCTGCTGTCCCTCGGGGCGGAAAAGGTCATCGTTACCGAAGAACAAGATCTGCTGATGCAGATCAACAAGTTCACGGACAACCGTGGCGTCGACGTGGTGTTCGATGGCCTGGGTGGCCCGCAGATGTCGCTGCTCGGTGACGTCCTGGCGCCGCGTGGCAGCCTGGTGCTGTATGGCCTGCAAGGTGGCAACCAGACGCCGTTCCCGGCCTGTGCGGCGTTCCAGAAGAACATTCAGTTCTTTGTGCACTGTATCGGCAACTTCACCGGCAAGCCGGAGCTGGGCATTATCCAGGACCAGGTGGCGTTGCAGCGTGCGTTGCGCGATATCAACCAGCTGACAGCCGACCGTGTGCTTGTCCCACTGAAAACCACGGTGTTTCCGTTCAGTCAGTTCGTCGAAGCGCACCGATACATGGATGAATGCCCTTGCCGCGAACGGGTGGCGTTGCAGGTTGAAGCTGTTTGAGCTGTAGGAGTATTCGCAAATGAATACTCCGGCGCCTGAGCTGATGAGGCAAATGCGCCATTTGACAGGGCTTAACCCGCACCGGGGTTGAGCCGCCGCACGGGCGCTGCGCCCCGTAAACAATACCGTTATTGCCCTCCGCCGCCCTGAAACCCAGTGCGGCGCTGTTGTGTGGGCGTCATTTAAGTTGGGTTGAGAGGCCATCTGAACTGCTTTTCGACGCTGTTCTGTATCTGTTAATCATTGTTTGAGTGCCGATAATTGAGCCTTCTTTGTCATCTCAAGGATTGAGCCATGATTGAATGCCGGGCATTAACATCTCGCGCTTGCGGAACTAACGATGGTCTGATTTTTTTTTTCGAAAAGTACAAAGTGTGCACCCCGTCGTTTTGCAAGAAGCCAGGATGAGTGGATGATTAATATTTGTCGGATGCTTCTCTAATTTCTTAGTTAAAGCAGTGTAGGACGTTGTCAGAGCCTTCCTAAGGCTGGCGGTCTTTGGCGCTGTAAGGCGCGCAGCTACGTGGTTCACGTCCTGGGATAGTCATCGACTGTTCTTTTGGTTGTACCTGCACTTTTGTTGCAGAGTGCTAATGTTGAATCCATGTCGTGCTGCGCAACGGATGACAAGCCTACAAGTGTAATAGGTCGAGCGCTCCTGTGTGGTAGTTGCTCGAAACTAATATTTCAACTCAGGTAGTAGAACGATGAGCACTATTCACGAACAAGCCATGAGCTATGTTTACCAGCAAGTTTTGCAACGTTTAGTGGGGCACTTTACCCGTGCTGAACGTACGGTGCTTCAATTGCTGATCCAGCGAATCGTGGTGGCCGCCGGTGGCATGGAGCAAGTGGGGAATTACAAGGTACTGATCGGGCACGGCGGCGGCGCAGTCAGCAGCTACACCTTGGCGATGCTGCGCGCTGCGCAACTGACCATCGCTGGGCGCGCGCCCAAGACTTTTCATTTGCGTGTGGCCACGTTGCGGCACGCGGGTATGACTCAGGCCACGCTCGATTCGCTGCACCACGGCTACGGCGCGCTATTTTTCCACGATGACCCACGGGTGGAACTGTTGATGGTGGAAAACCACGAAGTGCTGCCCTTCAATCATCAACGGCCTGCGGCCAGTGCCGGGCGTGAAGTGAGCCGGCGCAACAAGCTGATGATCGGGCACCTGACGTCCGGCGACATTCGTGCCACCCTGTGCAACGACACTTTTTTGGCCCTCGGCGATTTCTACCAGCGGGTCGCCACCTGGAATGGCGGCGTGCATGCTCTGGTCAGCGGCGACTCGGTGCGCAAGCAAAGCCAATATATCGCGTGGCTGAAAAAAAGCGCCTTGGCAACCGGCCTGACATTCGCACCCGCTAACCCGTCGTCGCTCAGTGCATGGTTTGCACGCATGGAGGAATGGAGTGTCGGTTGCTACCGCCACCTGTATGGCGAGCACTACGCAGGCGCTGAGAGTCCTGGCCGGGGCGGGCACCGTCATGTGGCATATATCGGCATTGCCGACCTGCTTGACGACGTGGACGTTGCCCAAGCGCCACTGCTCACTCAATTCCTCGCCCACAAGCGGGACCCATTCGAGTTCCACTTCAGCCATCCTGCTTACCCCAACCCTTTACTCATGGCGCATATGCATGGGTTGCAGGCCCAGTGCCTGCGCGAACTCTCCTACGAACATGGCGTCGAGGGGTTCTTGCGTCAGGCGGCGGACTACCTGCATCGAAGACAGGTACCTGTTGCGTTGATCACCGAAGCGTGTGCTCTGCAGGGCCAACTGTTGTCTACAGCTTGTGCTCAGGCGTTCTCTGGCCTGGACGAAAGCCAATTGACCTGCCTGGTGTTCGCGCCGTTCGTCCAGCATGGCGAACGCCTGGAGGGTTACTTGCGTCAATGCCATCCCGGCATGCTGGTAGCGCTCCCCGAGCTCCACAAGGCCCTGCAGGGCAAGCCCGTCGCGGACATGCTGCACCAGTGGCTGATGGATATCAGCGGGTTGTCGCTGCCGTTGTTGCAGCACCTGTACCGCAAATGCCCGCTGCCGGGCAAACGCAGTGCGCGTGTATGTGAACCTCGTTTCAAGCGGTCCAAGGCTCGTATCACTCAAATGTCGGGACGCTAGTCGCGTGTATTCACCTATGGAAACTGGTGATCAGCGATGAACCTGAGGGGAGAGCGACAGGCAGACTTTGCCTATCAGGCGGTGTATCGCTACATGATCAACCTGATCAATGAAGTCAGCCGGGAAGCACCGGTCAAGCTACCGTCCCTGCGCCAGTTGGCGACGCGGTTGAACGTGTCAATCTCGACGATTCAGTACGCTTACTCGCTGTTGGAAAAAGAAGGGCGAGTGTACTCGGTGGCCAAGTCCGGCTACTTCGCCTGGCCCGTGGCCGCAACCATGCCCATCATGGCGGGTACGGACTTGCTCGAGCGCTTGTATACAGCCGCCCGGCGCCCGGCGATGGTTGTGCTCAGCAATGATGAACCGGCGCTGTTGGGGTCCCTCGATGGCGCGTTGCTGGCGCTGGAGCGCCAACTGGTGCGCCGGTATCCCCATCATCTGCAACCGTCGCAACCTTGTGGCGTGTGGGAGTTGCGTGCTGCATTGGCAGCCCGTTATACCGCGTCGCCCACCCATTGTTGGCAAGCTGATGAGGTGTATATCGGTGCCGACCTTCAGGGCGTTCTGGAAATCCTCGTTGATGCCCTGGACCTTAAAGGCACGGTGGTGGTAGTTGAATCGCCGTGCGATTACCTGGTCTTGCGCCTGCTACAGGCCGCTGGCGTGCGGGTCATTGAATGGCCCTGGCGTGCCGACGGCCGCCCGGACTTGACCACATTGGAGCACCTGCTGCGTCATGAACCAGTGCACCTCGTGCTGCTCTCATCCGTGGTCAGCATGCCTTCGGGTAACGCCATGACCGACCCCGAGCGGCTGCACGTAGCGCGTCTGCTCGACCAGCACGGCTGCTGGTTGCTGGAGAACGATACCTTTGGTGACCTGAGCTTTGCGCCGCCCGGATCGGCCTTGCGCAGCCTGGTCAACCCAGAGCGGCTGATCGTGTTTTCTTCGTTCGAAAAGGTTTTGGGCCCGGAAGCGCCCTTTGGTTACCTGCTGGCGCGGCAGATGAGCAATGAATTGCAACGCCAGTTCTTGCTGCGTTCGTTTCGACTGTCCGCCATTCGTCAACGCGCCATTGCGCGGCTGTACGAAAGCGGTCGGTTCGACCAGCACCTTCACACGCTGCGCCAGCGCCTGCATGAGCAGGCGCACGCCATGAGTCACCGCTTGGATGCGCGTATGCAAGGGTGTGTGCATTACCGCATGCCCGTGGCCGGGGCGAGTTTTTGGTTGCAGTCGACGGCGCCGGTGGATATGCGCCTGGTGTTTCAGCGCATGCTCGCCCAGCAGGTGGTGATTGCCCCAGGCGAACTGTTCAGCCTCAGTGGTTTGCATCACCAGCATATGCGCTTGAGCCATACCTTCAGCGGCCATCCCAACCTGGACATCGCCCTGGATACGCTGGCGCAGACGCTCCT
>NZ_BCBO01000152.1:0-3671 GCF_001320835.1 Pseudomonas sp. NBRC 111138
ACAACTATCCAATGTGTGAGCCGGCTTGCCTGCGATAGCGGCCTGACAGCCGATCAGGATGTAGCGTATGAAATTTCTCTTCAGACCGTCGGATCGATACCGTCGCGCAGTAGTCCAAGTCCCAGTAAACTGTCATTTTTTCCGAATCCTTCTTTGCGAGGTTTATGCATGACTATCAGTCCTTTTGCGGGCAAGCCGGCACCAGCCCAGTTGCTGGTGGATATCCCGCGACTGGTCACGGCCTATTACACCGGCCAGCCTGATGCAGCGATCTCCACTCAGCGCGTGGCTTTTGGTACCTCCGGGCACCGTGGCAGTTCGTTCGAACTGAGTTTCAACGAGTGGCATGTGCTGGCTATCAGCCAGGCCATTTGCCTGTACCGCGAAGCTCAGGGCATTACCGGCCCTTTGTTTGTCGGCCTGGATACCCATGCATTGTCGACGCCAGCCGGTGCCAGCGCCTTGGAAGTACTGGCGGCCAACGGCGTGCACGTCATGCTGGCCGAGGGCGACGAGTACACGCCGACGCCGGCGATTTCCCACGCCATCATCTGCTATAACCGGGGCCGTACCAGCGGCCTGGCGGACGGCATTGTGATTACACCGTCTCACAACCCGCCGCAAAGTGGCGGCTACAAGTACAACCCGCCTAACGGTGGCCCAGCCGATACTCACGTCACCAAGTGGATCGAAGCCAAGGCCAACGAACTGCTCGCCAACAAGCTGGCCGGGGTCAAGCGCATCACTCACGGCCAGGCGCTCAAGGCCGACACCACCCATCGCCATGACTACCTCAACAGCTATGTGGCCGACCTGATCAATGTGATCGACATGGACGCGATCCGCAGCGCCGACCTGCGCTTGGGCGTGGATCCGCTGGGCGGAGCAGGGGTGCGCTACTGGTCGGCGATTGCCGAGCACTACCGTTTGAACCTGGAGGTGGTGAATACCGAGGTCGACGCCACCTTTCGCTTCATGAGCGTCGACTGGGACGGCCAGATTCGCATGGACCCGTCCTCCAGCTATGCCATGCAAAGCCTGATCGGTCTCAAGGAGCGTTTCGACGTTGCCTTCGCCTGCGACCCGGACCACGACCGCCACGGCATCGTCACGCCTTCCGGTGGTTTGCTGGCGCCCAACAACTACCTGGCGGTGTCCATCGACTATCTGTTCCAGAACCGCCCGGACTGGCGTGCCGATGCGGCCGTGGGCAAGACCGTGGTCAGCAGCGGCCTGATCGACCGCGTCGCGGCGCGCATCGGCCGTCGCCTGTACGAAGTGCCGGTGGGCTTCAAATGGTTTGCCGATGGCTTGTTTGAAGGTTCGTTGGGGTTTGGCGGCGAAGAAAGCGCCGGTGCCTCGTTCCTGCGCAAGGACGGCAGTGTGTGGAGTACCGACAAGGACGGCCTGATTCCGGCCTTGCTGGCCGCGGAAATGACCTCGCGCAAAGGCCAGGACCCAAGCCAGATCTACCGTGGCTTGACCGATGCCCTGGGTGAGCCGTTCGCCATTCGCGTCGATGCCAAGGCCACTCCCGCGCAAAAAGCCCTGTTGGGCAAACTATCACCGGAGCAGGTGACGTCCACGCAATTGGCCGGGGAGAGCATTCAACAGATCCTCAGCCATGCGCCGGGCAACAACCAGGCAATTGGCGGTTTGAAAGTCATGACCGAAAACGGCTGGTTTGCCGCACGGCCTTCGGGCACTGAGGACATCTACAAGATCTACGCCGAGAGCTTTATCGGCGAAGAACACCTCAAGCAACTGGTGGAAGAAGCGCAGGTGTTGGTAGACGGCGCAATCAGCCAATAACTGACACTGTATGTAGGAGCGAGCTTGCTCGCGAAAAACGTCAACGATAACGCGTGCTTCCTGAGTGAACGCGGTGCCGGTGAGTTCTTCGCGAGCAAGCTCGCTCCTACATGATCAGGCCAGGTCCACCAGCACGATTTCGCTGTCCTCGATTGCGGTCACCCGCAACACTTGTTCATCCTCAACCGCCACGCCGTCCCGCGCCTGTGCCCGCACACCATTGACGTCAATCACGCCCGTGGCTGGCACCAAGTAGGCACGGCGACCGCTGTCCAACCGGTACTCCGCGCTTTCCCCGGCCTTCAGGTTCGCGGCCACCAAGCGTGCATCGGCACGAATCCGCAAGCTTTCACTGTCGCCAGCCTTGCCGCTGGCCAGCGTCACAAAGCCCTCGCGGTTGCCTTGCGGAAACGGTTTGGCGCCCCAGGACGGTGGCAAGCCGGCTTCATTGGGAATGATCCAGATCTGAAAGATCTTGGTTGGCGTGGCCTCCAGGTTGTATTCGCTGTGGGCAATGCCGGTTCCCGCGCTCATTACCTGCACATCGCCGGCTTCGGTGCGGCCTTTATTGCCCAAGTTGTCGGCATGGCTGATCGCCCCTTCGCGCACGTAGGTGATGATTTCCATGTCGCGGTGTGAGTGCTGGGGAAAGCCGCTGCCGGGGGCGATGATGTCGTCGTTCCACACCCGCAGGTTGCCCCAGTGCATGCGCTGGGGGTCGTGGTATTCGGCAAAGGAAAAGTGGTGATGAGCGTCAAGCCAGCCATGGTGGGCGCCGCCCAGGCTGGTGAAAGGTCGAAGTTCAAGCATGATCGTCTCCTGTTGATGAGCCCATCATCCCGCAGCGCATGATCGATAAAAAGCGTAAAAAATGCCGGTTTATGATCCGTTTTTTCGATGATTATTCCCGGTGTTCACTTTCACTTCATCGCCTAACTGCATGACAGCAAAGCAATTGGCTGGAACTGAGCGGCGTTTCCGGCGACCATGGCGCCTTGGTCAAAACAAGCTCACCGCAGGAGTCCGCGTGTCGCAACAACAGCCTGATCTGCCCCCCGAACTGCGCCCCTTGGCTGAAATGCCGCTGCTGAAACGGCTGGCTGCGCGCCTGTTCGGCCATGGCCTCACCCGTTTGCGCGCGCAGCACAGGTTTTCCTGGTTACATGGCCAGGCCGACGGTTTTCGCAGTGGGCATGAGGCGGGCGTTGAATACGGTTACCGCGAGGGTAAAGCTGATGGCATCGAGGAAGGCCGGCAAGTCCTGCTGATTCGTGACTTTCGCCCTGATGAGCACAGCGCACCAAGCATAGATGACAGCCTGTTCGACGACTGGCGATTGCCGCTCACCGCGGAGGTGAAGAAGCGCATGAAGGCCGATGTCGCGCGCCTGCTGCCAGCCCATGCGCAGCCAAGCGCGGCGCAATGGAAGATGATTTTCAGCGACACCCCCTCGACCTCGGTGATTGCGGGTGCTGGCGCCGGCAAGTCGACGTCCTTGGTGCTGCGCATCCTGCTGCTCAGCCATTACCTGGGCTTTGAACTGAGTTCGATGACGGTGGTGACGTTCACCCGCGAGTCGCGCAAGGACTTCATCAACAAACTCATGGAAATTCTCAGCCTGTGGGGCCAACCCCTTGGCAGCAAGGAAGCCCAGGCGGTGGTGCGCACCTTTCACTCGCGCATCCTGCCCATGGTGCGCAGCCTGCCGGGCTTTGAACGGCTGCAGGCTTTTGAGAACCTCAGCGATGGTTTTGAAGACGCCGACAGCAACGCCTTCGACCTGCGTATCAGTGACGCCCAGCGGCAGCAGATGAACGCTTGTTATCACCGCTTGTATGGTCGCCATCAGCGTTTTCGCG
>NZ_BCBO01000153.1:0-16820 GCF_001320835.1 Pseudomonas sp. NBRC 111138
TGGCCCGTCATGGTCTCCAGCTCAAAGAGCTAGAACGCGATCATCCGGACGTGCAAAAGCGCATGGCCGTGACTGAATTGGCGGCCAAGCGCGATGAAGAACTCTGTGATGTGATCGAAGACCTATGGTTTCGCGCCGGTGCCTGGCCGATCAAGGGCATCGAACCCAGCCGTCAGACCTTTGAAATCAACGGCGGGCAATTTCATTGCCACGGCTACATCCGGGAGCTGGATGCCTGGGTGGTGCTCGGGTTCGATGGGCGCGAAAATTCTCAAATCAGTCGGCCGAACTCGAAACTCTCGGTGCGCGCGGAATGGGCGGTAAAGCGCACGTTGTTTCAAGCTTTCTGTAATAAGCCACTGATATGGCTGGATAATTACGAATCTTCAAAGCGTCTTTTGAGCAGCCTGGGTGGCGATGCCACGGCCGGGCCGGGCTTTGATTACAAGGTTAAAGGTGAACTCGCTTCGGCCCCCCTGTTGGACAGTTTTGTCATGGCGGCCGGGTTTATCGAGAACCTCGGCCTGGATGTGCCTACGGCGGTTGGCCAGATGAGCTTCGCCAAGGACGACCCGGACCGGCTGTTCTTCGAGGCCCTGAGCATCTTCTGGAAGGCCCTGGAAGATCACCTGTTGGAGCAGTCGCCGCCGATCATGACCTACAACCGGATGTTTTCCCTGTTTGGTGAAAACACCCCTGAGAACCTCAAGCTGCTGAGTGATCCCTTGCTGCGGCCGATGTCGCACCTGATGATCGATGAATTCCAGGACGTATCGCCGCAGATCGTGTCCTGGATCCGCGCCAGCCTGCGGGAAATCCGCAGCCGCGGGCCGGCCATGCACGTCGGGCGAGGTGCGCAACGCTCATCGTTGCTGTGCGTAGGGGACGACTGGCAATCCATCTACGGCTGGCGTGGCAGTTCGCCCAAGTACTTTATGGAGTTCAACAAGGAGTTCGTTTCGCCCAGCACCACCCGCGTGATGCTGGGGGAGAACTACCGTAGCCACCAGCACATCATCGACGCTGCCGAACATATCGTCCGTAGCGCGCCGGCCATCCCCGGTAAAAAGGCCAGGGCCAGTGGCGAGCCCAAGGCGCTGGTGCCCGTCACGGTGTTGGAACGTGACGACGCGGCACTGGCGCAGCGGTTGCTGGAGCATTATCAGCGGGGCGATTCAATCCTGATGCTTTATCGAAGAAGTAGCGATAAGTTATTGATTAACGAGCATATTCATTCTGTCGTTAATGTGGATTCTAGCTTGGCGCCTCAGGCGCGCAGGTTGAAACAGCTCACGTATCACAGTGCCAAGGGGCTGCAGGCGGACGCGGTATTTTTGCTGGGCGATTGTCAGCATGTCACCAGCTCGCCGTACAAGAACCAGGTGTATCGCATGGCGGGCTTGGGTAAGGATGGCGACAGCGAGCCTTATGACAATGCCCAGAGAGACGAAGTGTTGCGACTGGCCTATGTGGGGATTACTCGAGCGGTCAGCCATTGTTATTGGTATGTGGAAAAGCCGGAAGGCCAGGGTGTGAATGTGCCCAGGGCGTCTGAGCGGGTGGATGGCAGGAAGGTGTTTTTTGATGATCAGCGTGCAGTGAAGGGGGCTGGCTGACCTTCGATGAAGGCCCGACGCCGACGCGTCTCTACCTGACAACACGGGGTCGAACATGTGGGAGCTGGCTTGCCTGCGATTGCGGCCTGACAGTCAGCACAATTGGATTGTGTACATATCCATTCCTGCGGTAACGGCCACTTAGGGTTCCGCTCTTACAGCGGGTCACTTTTGGAAAGGCCCAAAAGTAACCAAAAGGCCTTCGCCCCACCACTCGGCACCTCGCCTAGGCTCGGTGTGCCCGAACGCAGGCTTGAATCCGTGGGCCGCCGCCACGCGCCATCCATGGCGCGGGGCGGCTAACCCGGCGTCCTGCCGGGTTACCCACGAATTCAAGCCTGCGTTCGGCCAGCGTGGTTTAACGGGGCGCCTGAGATCAAGATCAAAAGCAGATCAAGATCAAGACCAAGAGCGGCTCGCTTCGCATCGTGGTTACCGTCAAAGTGGGCGTTATTACGCTATTGCCGCCTCACGCCCGCAACGAAACCGGCGGCACGAAACTCTCCAATTCATCCTCCACGGCCTCGATGATGCGCTCCACATCAGCCGCGTTCATCACCGTAGCGCACGGGATCCCCGCGATGGCGATCAATGTCTCGCCGCTGGCCCGGTCGAACAGGCGGGCGATCATGCTGCCGGGGGCGTCCATGCTGCCCTCGAAGCCCATCGGATGAAAATGCCAGCGCATCAGCTGGCAGGCGTTGGGAAATGTCACTTTGTTCATGTTGCCCACCTTGTTCATTGAGCGCTTCCTTTAGCTCGCGGCAGGGGCCAGGACCTTCACTGGTCATGACAGCTAAGGGCTTAAAAATAGCATTCGTTCGCAACTGCAAGGTGACTTTTTTCGGCCCGTTCGGCGGTTCTTTCGCCTGGTTTTGATATAGATCATGTCCTACAAAGGAATAGGCAAAAGGCCATTAGTCAGACGCTCGATCTGACCATTGAAGGCAAGGGTAAACTTCGGCATTCTCAAAAATTTTCCCCGCCGTAGAGCCCGATATGTCCGACATCGCTCCAGACGATGAGTGTCACAATTCCCACGCTACCGGCGAGTTGGTGCTGCGCCATCACCTGTGCTGGCGACATCGCGATCTGGACGGGGTGATGGCTTACTACCACCCCGAGATCCTGTACCACGATTTTTTCCAGAACCGTGTGGTGGGCTATGCCGAGTTGCGCGAGTACCTGCAGGCCAGCATGCCCCGTGAGGCGGATGAGGCGATTGAACACACTGATCGCATCCGCGCCGATGGCGATACCGCGTTTATCCAGTACCGCATTACCTTGCGTGGCGGCCAGGGCCTGGTGTCGTTTCGTACCAGTGAGGCCATTACGGTGCGCGACGGGTTGATCTGGCGGGTGCATGAATATGCGTCCCTGGTGCACGAGCAACCGACCCAGGCGCTGCGTACCACGGTCAGCCGCCTGGGTTTGTCGCCCCAGCAGTTGGGTTATATGGCCAATGACCTGCAACAATATTTCGAGCGTCAGCAGCCGTACCTGGACCCGGACTTGGACCTGCAGCGGGTCGCCAAGGCCTGTGGCTACAGTCGCAACCAGATGTCCTACCTGCTGAACCAGGTGCTGGGGCAGAGCTTCTATCGCTACGTCAACCAGGCGCGACTCCAGCATGTACTGGCCGCGCTGGACCACGCCACCGCGCCGGTCAAAGTCGATGAGTTGGCCTTTGCCGCCGGTTTCAATTCACTCTCGGCGTTCTACAGCGCTTTTCGCCAGCACACCGGGCAATCGCCCAAGGCGTACCTCAAACAAATTTCTGTGCGTGCACGCGCGCAAGACAGCCCCTGACGCTGCACTCTAGGATCGGCCCTATCGAACCGAGGTAGGGGAACCTGGCATGCCGGCATGGCGCAGTATCAGTTTATGGATGGACCAGTTGGACGACCCGCTGGTAGCGCGCCCGTCGCTGGAGCACGACCTGGACGTCAACGTGGCGATTATCGGCGCCGGCTATACCGGCCTGTGGACCGCCTATTACCTGAAGCGCCAGGCCCCTGAGCTGAAAATTGCAATCATCGAGGCGCAAACGGCCGGTTTCGGCGCATCCGGGCGCAATGGTGGCTGGTTGATGGGCAACCTCTTGGGAGAAGACCGTCTGCTGGCTGAGCTTGCCCCCCAGCAGCGTCGCGCTTCGTTTGACCTCTTGCATGGCATTCCTGATGAAGTGGCACAGGTGCTGGTCCGCGAAGGCATTGACTGCGACTACCGCAAAGGCGGCGCCTTGTATTGCGCCGCACGCTACCCCGAGCAGGAAGGCAGCCTGCGCCGCTATCTGGACAAGCTGTACGCCCAGGGCCTCACCGAAGACGACTACCGCTGGCTCAGCCCGCAGCAATTGGCCGAGCAGGTCCGCATTGCCAAGCCTTATGGCGGCATCTATGCCCCCCACGTCGCGACGATCAACCCGGCGAAGCTGGTGCGTGGCCTGGCGCGGGCGGTTGAAAGCCTGGGCGTGACCATTTACGAAAACAGCCCCGTGACCCATTGGCAGTCCGGCAGCCTGCGCACTGCCAAGGCCTGCGTGCGCGCCGCCTGGGTGGTGCCTGCTGTCGAGGGTTACGCCAATACCTTGCCGCCGTTGGGCCGCTACCAGTTACCGGTGCAGAGCTTGATCGTCGCCACCGAACCGCTGCCGGCCAGCACCTGGGAGGGCATCGGGCTCAGCCAGGGCCAGGCCTTTGGCGAGAGCAGCCGACAAGTCACCTACGGCCAGCGCACGGCCGACAATCGCCTGGTGTTCGGCGCCCGTGGTGGCTATCAATTTGCCGGCAAGTTACGGCACAACTTCGACCTGACGGACAGCGAAGTAGAGTTGCGTCGCTACCTGTTTGGTGAACTCTTCCCACAGCTGAAAAAGGCCAGGATTACCCACTCCTGGGGCGGCAACCTGGGCATGTCGCGCCGTTTTCGTCCGCACATGCTCTGTGACCACGCCACTGGCATCGCACTGTCCGGCGGTTATGGCGGGGAGGGCGTGGGCGCCACCAACCTCGGCGGCCGTACCCTGGCCGACTTGATCCTGGGCCGCGACACCCCGTTGACCCGACAACCCTGGGTGATTCGCGAAGGCGGACTCCAGGCGCTCAAGGCCTGGGAGCCCGAGCCGTGCCGCTGGCTGGGTTACAACGCGATCATTCGCAGTTTTGTCCATGAAGACCAGGTGTTGGCCAACCCCAACACCCCGCCCTGGCGCCGCAAGCTGGCAACCGGCGTTGCCGGTTTCATGGAAGGCTTCATGCACTGACTCGTTCCACCCACAGGGGAAAACCCATGAGCATTACGCAATTCAAAGACACGCTGAACACCGCTCTGCCAGATTCATCACCGGTGGCGGTGCCCCTGGGCGCGCCCATCGCCGTGGCCTCGACCCTGAGCGTGGAGCGCAATGACGGGGTCGAGACCGGCATCTGGGCCTGCACCCCAGGGCGCTGGCGTCGGCAGATCAAGTCCCAGGAGTTTTGCCATTTCATCCAAGGGCGCTGCACCTTCACGCCTGACAACGGGGAAACCCTGCACATACAAGCCGGTGACGCACTGATGTTGCCAGCCAATAGCACCGGTATCTGGGATATCCAGGAAACCGTGCGCAAGACCTACGTCCTGATTCTGTAACGCTTTGATCCTTGATCGCCTGCCATAAAAACAGCCCTAAAACCGCCAGGAAATCGAACCATGAAAGCCATTGCCCTGTTGCCCTTGATGTTGCTGGCTACTATCAGCCAGGCTGCCGAGACCGTGAAGATCTATAACTGGTCGGACTACATCGCACCGGACACCACCAGGAATTTCCAGAAAGACACCGGCATCGGTTTCACCTATGACCTGTACGACAGCAACGAAACCCTCGATGGCAAGCTGATGACCGGTAAATCGGGTTACGACGTGGTGTTTCCCTCCAACCATTTCATGGCGCGGCAGATCCAGGGCGGCGCCCTTAAAAAGCTCGACAAGAGCCAGCTGCCCAACTGGAAAAATCTCAACCCGGTGCTGCTCAAGGCCGTGGAAAACAATGACCCTGGCAATGCTCACGGCTTTCCGTACCTGTGGGGCAGCACCGGCATTGGCTACAACATCGACAAGGTCAAGGCGGTACTCGGCGACGACGCCCCGGTGGACTCCTGGGACTTGATCTTCCAGCCGGAAAACATGGCCAAGCTGCAAAAGTGCGGGGTCGCCATCCTCGACAACGGCCCCGAACTGCTGCCAGCCGCGCTCAATTACCTGGGCTTGCCGCACCACAGCAAAAAAGCCGAGGACTACAAGAAGGCCGAAGCCCTGCTGATGCAAGTGCGGCCTTACGTGGCGTATTTTCATTCCTCGAAATACACCGCCGACCTGGCCAATGGCGATATCTGTGTAGCCGTCGGTTTCTCCGGCGACATCCTGCAGGCCGAAAGCCGCGCCAAGGAAGCCAGGAACGGCGTGAATATCGGCTACAACATTCCCAAGGAAGGCGCGGCGATCTGGTTTGACATGGTCGCCATGCCCGCCGACGCGCCGGATGAGAAAGCCGGCTATGCCTTCATGAACTATCTGCTGCGCCCCGACGTGATGGCGAGTGTCACCAACTACGTGCACTACGCTAACGGCAACGCGGCGGCCGACAGCCTGGTAGACCCGGCGATCAAGGCCGACACCAAGGTGTATCCGAGCCCGGAGATGATGGGCAAGCTGTTTGCACTGCAAGCCATGCCGTTGAATATCGACCGGGTGCGTACTCGGGTATGGAATACCATACGGACGGGGCGTTGACAGGCGCCAAACACGCTTTCAGCTCGAATGAGGTTTATGGGTTCTCCAGGTCATGCCCCAATGACTGGATGAATAGTGAAAACAACTCGGGCTGCGACGAAATGTCCAGCTTGGCGTACAGATGCCTGCGGTGCACTTTTACGGTGTCCGGCGAGATCTTCAAGCGTTCGGCCATGGCCTTGGAGGAGAACCCACGCAACACCAGCCGGGCGATTTCCAGCTCGCGGTCCGACAGCACACCGCTGCCGAAATGACTCAGGGCATCGCGAATCTGGCTGTCCATGGCCGGTGCCCGCTGGGTGCTTTGCTGCCAATGCTGGTGCATGAGCGGCAACACCCACGCCGACAGCGTGGTCAACAGCCCGGTTTCTTCGAAGCTGAAGCGCCGCTGCATGCCCAGCGACAGCGACAGCGTGCCCACGCCGGGCAGTTGCAGGATCACTTGCACTTCGTCTTCCAGCACATTGTCGTGGAAGTAATTGAGGAAGTACTCACTCTGGCGAAAATGGTCCGGCGCCACTTCCTCCAGGCGGTATACGCCGCTGGCATAGTTTTCGCGGCAAGCCTGGTAAAACGGGTCGAGCAGGTACAGGCCGTTGAGGTACACCAGCATCGACGCCGGCTTGCTGCTGGGTTGGGCGTCGTACTCCTCCAGAGCCTGGGGCGGGCCATCCAGCGGGTAGAAAATCGCCAGGGCATTATCGAAGGGCAGGCACTGGTGCAATAACAGCACCAGTTGCTTCCAGAACCGCTCGGTGCCGATCTGTGACAGGGTGCGGCCCAACCCCGCGTGCATACCGATTTCCCGGAACAGGCTCATCTCAACATCCCCACCCTCAAATGATCGGCCAAGGGTTAGGCTTCTGCTGGGCACCGTCAAGGGGAGTACGCCAATAGGGGAATTGGCCGGCAGCCCCACCAGCCGATAACGTCGACACTGTCCAACGGGAAGCATATCCCGAGGAACAATCATTTTTCGTTTCTGCCTCACACCAAAAACAACGACAGAGGATAACGATATGAGTGCCACCCCTGCGCCCGATGGCGTGCTCAAGCCCACCCTGAGCGTCTTTGATGTCGTGGCGATTACCGTTTCAGCGGTAACGCCGGCCAGTTCCGTCTTCGTGATCGCCCCGTTTGCCATCCAGCAGGCGGGCAGTGGCGTGTTCCTGGCGTTTGTGATGGCGGCGTTGCTCGCGTTGATGTTCGCCTTCTGTTACGCCGAACTCGGCCGCGCCCATAACAGCGCCGGCGGCGAGTATGTGTATGCCAAGCGCGTGTTTGGCGGCATGGCCGGTTACGCCACCTTCCTGACGGTGTTGGTGATGTTGCTGTTTATCCCGCCGGTATTGGCCACCGGTGCGGCGACTTATCTGAATAACGCCCTGGGCACCAAGTTCGACGCGCAAACGGTCGCTCTGGTGATCGTGGTGTGCAGCTACGCCCTGGGCATCCTCAACATCAAGCTCAACGCCTGGATCACCGGCACCTGCCTGCTATTGGAAGTGGCGGCGTTGCTGGTGATTGTGGTGATCGGCTTCGGTAACCCGGTGCAACCGGCCAGTGTGTTGTTGCAGCCGCAGATCGTCGAAAACGGCGTGTTGCACCTGGCGCCCTGGGCCTTGGTGATCGGCGCCGTCGGCATCGGCCTGTTCTCGTTCAACGGCTACGGCCCGGCGGTGTTGCTGGCCGAAGACATGAAGTGCGGCGGCAAGGGCGTGCACAAGGCGGTGCTATGGTCGTTGGGGTTGGTGGTGGTCATCGAGTTGGTGCCGATCACTGCGTTGTTGATCGGCGCGCCGTCCTTGAGCGAGATGATCAGCAGCCCCGACCCGATCGGCTATCTGTTGACCAGTCATGGCAATGAAACCTTGTCGCGGCTGGTGAGTGCCGGGATTTTCCTGTCGGTGTTCAACGCCATCGTTGCCATCGTGATCCAGATTGGCCGCGTGGTGTTCAGCAGCGGTCGCGATGCGCTGTGGACGCCGAGTATCAACAAGCTGTTCACGCGTATTCACCCGCGCTGGGACTCGCCGTGGCTGGCGACACTGTTCCTGGCGATACCCTCGGCGCTGTTGAGCTTCAGTTCTAACCTGGCCGACCTGACCTCGTTCAGCGTGCTGCTGATTATGCTGGTGTACCTGGTGGTGGCGCTGAGCGCGCTGATGAGCCGGGTGCTGCTGCGTGATCGCGAGCATCCCTATCGCATGCCGTTATGGCCGCTGCCGGCATTGCTGGCGGTACTGGGTGCCGGTTACCTGCTGGTCACCTTGATCCTGGAGGCCTCGGTACGCGACATCATGATTATCATCGGCTTGCTGGCCCTGTCGGTGATCTTGTATTGCATCAGTGGCCGGTTGAGTCCGGCGTTCCAGAAACTGTAAGGAGTGGGTATGCGTGCACGTCAATTGGGCATTACGTTGGGGTTGGGCATGCCCGGCGAATTGAATGCCATCACCGATGTTCCCGGGGTTCGCGTCGGTCACTCGACGATCAAGGCCTGTGTGGACGGTAAGCAGGTGCGCACCGGCGTCACGCTGGTCCAGCCGCGTGCCGGGGAAGCGCGGCAGCAACCGTGTTTTGCCGGCTACCACGTGCTCAACGGTAACGGCGACGCCACGGGCCTTGAGTGGATCAGCGAGGCGGGGCTGTTGACCACGCCGATGGCCATCACCAACACCCACAGTATCGGGGTGGTGCGCGACAGCCTGATCGCCCTGGAGCGCGAGCGCCTGGCGGACCCTGCGGTGTACTGGTGCATGCCGGTGGTCATGGAAACCTACGATGGCCTGCTCAACGATATCTGGGGCCAGCACGTGCGCCCAGAGCATGTGCGCCAGGCTCTGGACCAGGCTGAAAGCGGCCCGGTGCAGGAAGGTGCGGTGGGCGGTGGTACCGGCATGATTTGCCACGAGTTCAAGGGCGGCATCGGCACGGCGTCACGGCGGTTGCCAGCAGAGCAGGGCGGCTGGACTGTCGGCGTACTGGTGCAGGCCAACCATGGCAAGCGCCAGGAGCTGCGGGTCGATGGCTACCCGGTGGGCCGTCACTTGATGGACATTGCTTCGCCCTTTGCCGAGCGAGGCACCCCCGGCATGGGCTCCATCGTGGTGATCATCGCCACGGACGCCCCCTTGCTGCCCCACCAATGCCAGCGCCTGGCGCAGCGCGCGTCCATCGGCATCGCGCGTACCGGCGGCGGCACCGAAGATTCCAGCGGCGACCTGTTCCTGGCGTTTGCCACCGGTAACCGTGATTTGCCACCGGCCGACTATGGGCGCAAGGACCTGCCCCTCAGCACCGGGTTGCAGATGGTCAACAACGACCATATTTCGCCGCTGTTCAGCGCGGCGGCAGAGGCGGTGGAGGAGGCGATCATCAACGCCATTCTGGCAGGTGAAGACATGACCACCCAAGACGGCGTCGAGGTGCCGGGCCTGGCTGGCGAAACCCTCTTGGCAGCCCTGCAACAGTGTGGCTGGAGTATGTCCCGGTAATGGGGGACAGCGCACTTTAATAGTGCGAATAGTGGCTCTTTAATGTTGCTAATGACACCGTGACAATATATTGGATCCATTAATCAAGTGAGCCGTTCGCTTAGAGCGGCTTTACTTGTATTTAATATTTAAATAGTGGTGTGCGCCGATTCGGCCACATAAACGCAACGGCCCCCAATAAACACTGCGTGGGACTTCTGCAACTTCAACCTGCGTCACAATTGTGCGATGGAAATAGATGTAGACGAAAGATTTCAAGTTGTGTCAGTTTTCTTACGCCTTCAAAAGAGGTGAGTGATAGGACTATCCTCGCCCGCGAGGTTCCTATCGAACAAAGACTGATGCACTTGCAAACAAGGAAGTACGTTTATGTCAAAAGTAAAAGACAAGGCTATTGTATCTGCCGCGCAAGCCAGCACTGCTTACTCGCAAATCGATAGCTTCAGCCATTTGTATGACCGTGGCGGTAATCTCACGGTCAATGGCAAACCGTCCTACACCGTGGACCAGGCAGCGACCCAGCTGCTGCGGGATGGTGCTGCGTACCGGGACTTTGATGGCAACGGCAAGATCGATCTGACCTACACCTTCCTCACCTCGGCTACCCAGAGCACCATGAACAAACATGGCATCTCGGGGTTCAGCCAATTCAACACCCAGCAGAAAGCACAGGCCGCGCTGGCCATGCAATCCTGGGCGGATGTTGCCAACGTGACCTTTACCGAAAAGGCTTCCGGCGGTGACGGCCACATGACCTTCGGCAACTACAGCAGCGGCCAGGACGGCGCCGCGGCCTTCGCTTACCTGCCCGGTACCGGTGCAGGCTACGACGGCACTTCGTGGTACCTGACCAACAACAGCTACACGCCGAACAAGACTCCGGACCTGAACAACTATGGCCGGCAGACCCTGACCCACGAAATCGGCCACACCCTGGGCCTGGCTCACCCTGGCGACTACAACGCCGGGAACGGCAACCCGACCTATAACGACGCAACCTATGGACAGGACACGCGTGGCTATAGCCTCATGAGTTACTGGAGCGAGAGCAACACCAACCAGAACTTCAGCAAGGGCGGCGTCGAGGCTTACGCTTCTGGCCCGCTGATCGACGACATTGCGGCGATCCAGAAGCTCTACGGTGCCAACCTCAGCACCCGCGCCACGGACACCACCTACGGGTTCAACTCCAACACCGGGCGTGATTTCCTCAGCGCCACGTCCAATGCCGACAAGCTGGTGTTTTCGGTATGGGACGGTGGTGGCAACGACACCCTGGACTTCTCCGGTTTCACCCAGAACCAGAAGATCAACCTCACTGCCACCTCGTTCTCTGATGTGGGCGGCCTGGTGGGCAACGTGTCCATCGCCAAGGGCGTCACCATCGAGAACGCGTTCGGCGGTTCGGGTAACGACCTGATCATTGGTAACCAGGTCGCCAACACCATCAAGGGCGGGGCCGGCAACGACCTCATCTACGGCGGCGGCGGTGCGGACCAGCTGTGGGGCGGCGCTGGCAGCGACACTTTCGTGTACGGTGCCAGTTCCGACTCCAAGCCAGGGGCTGCGGACAAGATCTTCGACTTCACCTCCGGTTCGGACAAGATCGACCTGTCTGGTATCACCAAGGGTGCGGGCGTGACCTTCGTCAACGCATTTACCGGGCATGCCGGCGATGCTGTACTGACCTATGCCTCAGGTACCAACCTGGGCACCTTGGCGGTGGACTTCTCCGGGCACGGCGTGGCGGATTTCCTCGTCACCACCGTTGGCCAGGCGGCTGCCAGTGACATCGTAGCCTGATGTAAAGCGCGCGGCGCTTCGGCGCCGCGCTCCAGGCTGGAGTTGGATATGCCACGTTTTTCCCATTTGATCGCCTGTGTTGTGCAGGTGTTGTTCGTGTCGGCAGGAGCCCACGCAATGGCTAGCAGTCTTGTATTACCCACTTCCGCGCAGCTTGCCGGGCAGTGGGAACTGAAGCAGCAGGATCAGGTGTGCGCGCTCAAGTTAGTGGAGCAAGCCAACGTCTTGGAAGGCGATATCGCCTGTGCCGAGCAATGGCTGGGCGACAAGCCGCAGACATGGTCACCCACGCCGGATGGTATTTGGCTGTTTAACGCTGAAGGCTCGGGGATCACGCATTTGAATCGCCAGAAAGAGGGCGACTATCAAGCCCGCACTAAAGCAGGCGAAGTTGTAACGCTGCAACGAAAACTTTAATTAAAAGTTATAAGCATATAACTCGATTTGTTAGGCGGCCGTACCCTACTCGGTAGGGGTGACCCTTTTGCGTAATTCGCTGCAAGGAAAAACAATTAATATGGCGAAGTCCCATGGGGTGGCGCCCTTATTCAGGGCGCTGGGTGAGTACAAAAGTATTTTGATCAGCGTTGGCTGTTTCACGGCATTGATTAACCTATTAATGCTGGTGCCCTCGATTTACATGCTGCAAGTGTATGACCGTGTGCTGTCCTCCCAGAATGAAACCACCCTGGTGATGTTGACGCTGATGGTCGTGGGCTTCTTTGCGTTTATCGGCCTGCTGGAAGTGGTGCGCAGCTTCATCGTGATCCGCATTGGCAGCCAGTTGGAGCGACGTTTCAACTTGCGCGTGTACAAGGCCGCCTTCGAGCGCAACTTGCAGCGTGGCCAGGGGCATGCCGGGCAATCCTTGGGCGACCTGACTGCTTTGCGCCAATTCATCACGGGGCCTGCGCTGTTCGCATTTTTTGATGCGCCATGGTTCCCGATCTACCTGTTCGTGATTTTCCTGTTCAACGTGTGGCTCGGCGTGCTGGCCACGGCCGGCGCGGTACTGTTGATTGGCCTGGCGTGCCTTAACGAATACCTGACCAAAAAGCCATTGGGCGAGGCCAGCGGTTTTTCGCAGCAGTCGACCCAACTGGCCACCAGCCATTTGCACAACGCCGAAACCATCCAGGCCATGGGCATGCTTGGTGCGCTGCGCCAACGCTGGTTTGGCGTGCATTCGCAGTTCCTGGGTTTGCAGAACAAGGCTAGCGACACCGGTTCGATCATCACCTCGTTGAGCAAATCCCTGCGCCTGTGCCTGCAATCCTTGGTGCTGGGCCTGGGCGCCTACCTGGTGATCAAGGGCGACATGACCGCCGGCATGATGATCGCAGGCTCCATCTTGATGGGCCGCGTACTCAGCCCCATCGACCAATTGATTGCAGTGTGGAAGCAATGGAGCTCGGCCAAGCTGGCCTACCAGCGCCTCGACGAACTGCTGCGCGAATTCCCGCCAGAGGTCGAGCACATGGCTTTGCCTGCGCCCCACGGCCAGGTCAGTTTCGAGCAGGTCAGCGCCGGCCCGCCGGGGCGACGCATGGCGACCCTGCATCAGGTCAGCTTCAACCTGGCTGCCGGTGAAGTGCTGGGCGTGCTGGGTGCGTCGGGCTCCGGCAAGTCCACCCTGGCTCGCGTGCTGGTGGGTGTATGGCCGACCCTGGCCGGTACCGTGCGCCTGGACGGCGCGGATATTCACCGCTGGAACCGCGACGACCTCGGCCCGCATATCGGCTATTTGCCCCAGGACATCGAGCTGTTCAGCGGTAGCATCGCCGACAACATCGCGCGCTTTCGCGAGGCCGACCCGGAGCTGGTGGTCAAGGCCGCGCAACAGGCCGGTGTGCATGAGCTGATCCTGCGCCTGCCCCAGGGCTACGACACCGTGCTGGGCGACAACGGCGGTGGCTTGTCCGGCGGCCAGAAACAGCGGGTCGCCCTGGCTCGCGCCCTGTACGGCGGGCCGCGGCTAATCGTGCTGGACGAACCCAACTCCAACCTCGACACCGTCGGCGAAGCCGCATTGGCCAGCGCCATCATGCAGATGAAAGCCCAGGGCAGCAGCGTGGTGCTGGTCACCCATCGTTCCTCGGCATTGGCCCAGGCCGATAAGTTGCTAGTGCTCGGCGAAGGCCAACTGCAAGCGTTCGGGCCCAGCCAAGAGGTGCTGCGGGCGTTGTCCGGGCAGCAGGAAGCGCCGAAAGAAAAAACCGGTGTCAGTTTCAGTCGTCAGTACCAGGCCGGAAGGAATCCAGGCGCATGAGCAGCCTTACCGTTGAACCTCAAATCAAAGAACGCGATGCCGGCTTTTTCGTAAAAATGGGCTGGGTGATCACCATTGTTGGTGCCGGTGGGTTTTTCCTCTGGGCCAGCCTTGCACCGTTGGACCAGGGCATCCCGGTACAAGGCACCGTGGTGGTGTCGGGCAAGCGTAAGGCGGTACAAACCTTCAGCCCCGGTGTGGTCAGCCGCATCCTGGTAAAAGAGGGCGAAATGGTCAAGCAAGGCCAGCCGCTGTTCCGTCTTGACCAGACCCAGAACCAGGCCGATGTGCAATCGCTGCAAGCCCAGTACCGCATGGCCTGGGCCAGCGTGGCGCGCTGGCAGAGCGAGCGTGACAACCTGCCCGGTATTACCTTTCCTGCTGAGCTGAGCGCCAATCCCGATTCGGCCCTGATGCTGGTGCTGGAAGGTCAGCGCCAGTTGTTCAGCAGTCGTCGCGACGCGTTTGCCCGTGAACAAGCCGGGATCCGCGCCAGCATCGAGGGGGCTACCTCGCAGTTGAGCGGTATGCGCCGTGCCCGCAGTGACTTGACCGCCCAGGCCCAATCCCTGCGCGCGCAACTGAGCAATCTGCAACCTTTGGCCGACAACGGCTATATCCCGCGCAACCGCCTGATGGACTACCAGCGCCAGTTGTCCCAGGTGCAGCAGGACCTGGCGCAAAACGCCGGGGAAAGCGGCCGGATAGAGCAGGGCATTGTCGAGTCGCGGCTCAAATTGCAGCAGCACGGCGAGGAGTATCAGAAGGAAGTGCGCAGCCAACTGGCCGACGCGCAACTGCGCGCCCTGACCCTTGAGCAACAACTGACCTCCGCCGGCTTCAATCTGCAACACAGCGAAATCAGCGCGCCGGCCGATGGCATTGCGGTCAACCTCAGCGTGCATACCGAAGGCGCCGTGGTGCGTGCCGGTGAAACCCTGCTGGAGATCGTGCCCCAGGGCACACGCCTGGAAGTGGAAGGGCACCTGCCGGTGCATTTGGTGGACAAGGTCGGCACGCACTTGCCGGTCGACATCCTCTTCACCGCCTTCAACCAGAGCCGCACGCCACGGGTGCCGGGCGAAGTCAGCCTGATCTCCGCCGACCAGATGCTCGATGAAAAAACCGGGGCGCCGTATTACGTGCTGCGCACCAGCGTCAGCGAAGCGGCCATGGAAAAACTCAACGGCCTGGTGATCAAGCCCGGCATGCCCGCCGAGATGTTCGTGCGTACTGGCGAGCGTTCCTTGCTCAATTACCTGTTCAAGCCGCTGCTGGACCGTGCCGGCTCCGCGTTGACCGAGGAATGAGCATGAAGCCAGTGTTCATTTCGCTGTTGCTGGTGTGTAGCAGTGCCCAGGCCGCGATGGGGCCCTTCGATGTGTACGAGCAGGCGCTGCGCAACGACCCGGTGTTCCTGGGCGCCATCAAGGAGCGCGACGCCGGCCTGGAAAACCGTACCATTGGCCGCGCCGGCTTGCTGCCGCGGCTGTCCTACAACTACAACAAGGGCCGCAACAATTCCGAGGCGCACCTGCCTGACGGGCGCGGCGGCAGTTACCGCGACGACCGCAACTACAACAGCTATGGCTCCACCTTCAGCCTGCAACAGCCGCTGTTCGACTACGAAGCCTATGCCAACTACCGCAAGGGCGTAGCCCAGGCGCTGTTTGCCGATGAAAGCTTTCGCGACAAGAGCCAGGCGTTGCTGGTGCGGGTGTTGAGCTATTACACCCAGGCGCTCTTTGCCCAGGACCAGATCGACATCGCCAGGGCCAAGAAGAAGGCGTTCGAACAACAGTTCCAGCAGAACCGGCATCTGTTCCAGCAAGGCGAGGGCACTCGCACCGATATCCTTGAAGCCGAGTCGCGCTACGAGTTGGCCACCGCCGAAGAGATCCAGGCCCTGGATGAGCAGGACGCCTCGCTCCGGGAGCTGGGCGCGTTGATCGGCGTGCAAAGCGTCAACATCAGCGATCTGGCACCCCTGAACCAGAGCTTCGCCGCGTTCACCCTGACCCCGGCCAACTACGACACCTGGCATGAGTTGGCACTCACCAACAACCCGGTGCTGGCTTCGCAACGCCAGTCCCTGGAAGTGGCGCGCTATGAAGTGGAACGCAACCGCGCCGGGCATTTGCCGCGAATCACCGCGTATGCCACCTCGCGCAAGCAGGAGTCCGACAGCGGCAACACTTATAACCAGCGCTATGACACCAACACCATCGGCGTCGAAGTAAGCGTGCCGCTGTATGCCGGTGGCGGTATCTCGGCTTCAACCCGCCAGGCCAGCCGTGCGATGGAGCAGGCCGAGTA
Source organism: Pseudomonas sp. NBRC 111138 (assembly GCF_001320835.1). Taxonomy (NCBI): domain Bacteria; kingdom Pseudomonadati; phylum Pseudomonadota; class Gammaproteobacteria; order Pseudomonadales; family Pseudomonadaceae; genus Pseudomonas; species Pseudomonas sp. NBRC 111138. The sequence continues at coordinate 16,275 of NZ_BCBO01000153.1, forward strand.
CGAGCTGGAGGGCAAGACCCGCGAAACCCTGATCGAACTGCGTCGCCAGTTCAGCGCGTGCTTGTCAGGCGTGAGCAAGTTGCGCGCCTATCAGAAAGCGCTGGCATCCGCGGAGGCGCTGGTGGTGTCGACCAAGCAAAGCATTCTCGGCGGCGAGCGCGTCAACCTCGACGCACTGAACGCCGAACAGCAGTTGTACAGCACCCGCCGCGACCTGGCCCAGGCGCGTTATGACTACTTGATGGCCTGGACCAAATTGCACTACTACGCGGGCAACTTGCGCGATACCGACTTGGCCAAAGTGGACGAAGCCTTCGGCCCGGATGGAAAACTGTAGGAGCGCGTGTTTTGTGGCGAGGGCGCTTGCTCCCGCTCGACAGCGAAGCTGGAGCCGGCTTTTTTAGGGAGCGCTTCGCACTCCAGCGGGAGCAAGCTCCCTCGCCACAGGGCAGGGAATAACAATAATAGGGAGTGTGCACATGATCACCGATTCACCGCGTTTCAAACCCTTCACCGCAGGTTCCTTGCTCTTGCTGTCCGTTGCGG
>NZ_BCBO01000154.1:0-12526 GCF_001320835.1 Pseudomonas sp. NBRC 111138
GGCGCAATACACCGAGACCGGCCAGCCGGGTAACCCCGCCAGTTGGCGCTCGGCCGAGTACCAGAGCGACTGGGGCCTGGGCCGCATGAAAGCCGATGAAGCCTACGCCGCCGGGATCAGCGGCCAAGGCGTGAAAATCGGCGCGCTGGACTCAGGGTTCGATGCCAATCACCCCGAAGCCTCCAATGACCGTTTCCACCCGGTCACTGCCACTGGCACCTATGTCGATGGCAGCGCCTTCACCACCACGGGCGCGCTCAACCCGAACAATGATTCCCACGGCACCCACGTCACCGGCACCATGGGCGCCGCCCGCGACGGCGTGGGCATGCATGGCGTGGCCTACAACGCGCAAGTTTTTGTGGGCAACACCAACGCCAACGACAGCTTCCTGTTCGGCCCCACCCCTGACCCCAAATACTTCAAGACCGTGTACACCGCTTTGGTGGACTCCGGCGTGCGCGCCATCAACAACAGCTGGGGCAGCCAGCCCAAGGACGTCAGTTACCAGACTCTGGATAACATGCACGCGGCGTACGCCCAGCATTACAACCGTGGCACCTGGCTGGACGCGGCAGCGGACGTGGCCAAGGCTGGCGTGATCAATGTGTTCAGCGCCGGCAACAGCGGCTATGCCAACGCGAGCGTGCGCTCGGCCTTGCCGTATTTCCAGCCGGAACTGGAAGGCCACTGGCTTGCCGTGTCCGGGCTGGACAAGGCCAATAACCAGAAATACAACAAATGCGGCGTCGCCAAGTACTGGTGTATTTCTACCCCCGGCGCGCTGATCAACAGCACCATTCCTGACGGGGGTTATGGGGTCAAGTCCGGCACCTCGATGGCAGCGCCCCATGCCACCGGCGCGTTGGCGCTGGTGATGGAACGTTATCCCTACATGACCAACGAGCAAGCCTTGCAGGTGCTGCTGACCACCGCCACGCAGCTCGACGGCTCGATCACCCAGGCGCCCAATGCGATTGTCGGCTGGGGTGTGCCTGACCTGGGCCGGGCGATGCATGGCCCTGGGCAATTGCTCGGGCCTATGGAGGTGAACCTGGCCGCCGGGCAGGGCGATGTGTGGAGCAATGGCATCTCCGACCAGGCGCTGCTTCAGCGCCAGGCCGAGGATCGCGCCGAACACACTGCCTGGCAGCAAACCCTGATCGACAAGGGCTGGCAAAACGGCGTCGGCGCGACTGCCAGCCAGCAGGACCAGACCGACTACGCCATCGGCAACGCCCGCGACCAGGCCGCCGCCAACCGCGTGTATGAGGGCAGCCTGGTCAAGGCCGGTGCCGGTAGCCTGGTGCTCAGCGGCGACAGCACCTATCGCGGCGCGACCCTCGTCAACGGCGGTCTGCTGGCCGTCAATGGCTCGCTGGCTTCGGCAGTGACGGTGAATGACAGCGGCACCCTCGGCGGTTCCGGGCGTATTGCCGCGTTGTCTGTAAACAACGGCGGCCGTGTGGCCCCGGGCAATTCCGTGGGCACCTTGCAAGTGGCAGGGGACGTAAACCTCGGCGCCGGCTCTACCTATGCCGTGGAGCTGACGCCCACCAGCAGTGACCGCATTGTTGCCGGCGGCCAGGCGGTTCTGGGCGGCGGCACGGTCACGCTGGCGCTGGAAAACAGCCCGACCTTGCTCAGCCAGAGCCAGGCCCAAAGCCTGATTGGCCGGCAGTACTCGATTCTCGAGGCGGCGGGCGGTATCCAGGGCCAGTTCGGGCAAGTGCTGCCCAACTACCTGTTCCTCGGTGGCACCCTTGACTACGCCGCCAATGCCGTGCAACTGAATGTTGGGCGCAATGGCGCCAGCTTCGCCAGCGTCGGCGCGACCCGCAACCAGCGCAACGTTGCGGCGGCGGCCGAGCAATTGGGCGCTGGCAACCCAGTGTTTGAAAGCCTGCTGCAGTCGCAGTCAGTCGCCACCGCCCAGCAGGGTTTGCAGCAACTGTCCGGGGAAATCTACCCCGCCGTGGGTGCGATGCTGATCAACGACAGCCTGCAACTGCGTAATGCCGTGGGCGAGCGCCTGCGCCATGTGCCAGTGACCGGTGAAAGCAACCTGTGGTTCAAGGCGCTGGGCGCCTGGGGCAAGACCGACAGCCGCACTGAAACGGCGGGTTCCACCACCTCCATCGGTGGCCTGTTGGCGGGCGTGGATGGCGCGCTGGATGAGCAGACCCGCGTAGGTGTGGTTGCCGGTTACAGCGACAGTTCCTTGAACATGGGCAGCGGTACCCATTCATCGGCGTCCATCGACAGCTACCACTTTGGCGCGTACGCCGGGCGCGAGCTGGGTGACTGGCGCCTGAGCGTCGGCGGTGCCTACAGCTGGCATCGCGGCGACGTGAAGCGCGACCTGCAATGGGGTGATGTCAGCGGCAAGCAAAAAACCAAGCTGGACGCGACCACGGCGCAGGTCTTCACCGAAGCCGCGTACCGCATCCGCCTGCAGGCGGTGGCCCTGGAGCCGTTCGCCAACCTGGCCTATGTGCATCTGAACAGCGAGTCCTTCCACGAAAAAGGCGACGCCGCTGCCCTGGAACGCGGCAGCGACCGGCGTGATGCAGTGCTCAGCACCCTTGGCGTGCGTGCCCTGAAAACCCTGGCCCTCAATGACCACCAGCAACTGGACCTGTCCGGTTCGTTGGGCTGGCAACACAGCCTGACGGCGGTGGAGTCAGAGGAGCACCTGGCGTTTGTCGCCGGCGGGCCTTCATTTGCGGTGCGCAGTGCACCGTTGCTGCGCGATGCCGCCCTGGTGGGCGTGCAGGCCAGCCTGGCGCTGAATGCATCGACACGGGTCAACCTGGATTACAACGGCCAATTGGGTGGGCGCGCGAAAACCCAAGGCGTGGGCTTGAGCCTGAACTGGCAGTTCTGAAGACACCGCGAACCTGATCGTTCCCACGCGGAGCGCTCTGATCGTTCCCACGCTCCGCGTGGTAACGCCTCTTGTGACGCTCCGCGTCACGCTTTGGGACGCAGAGCGTCCGGGGCCGCATTCCCACGCGGAGCATGGGAACGATCAGCGGCGGTGTTCTGGAGAAAGTGATTTACACACGTGCAATAAGAAAACTAAGGAAGGTCACCGTGAAAAAACGCAAGTCAGGGTTAACTACCGCCATCCACACAGCCCCGGGCTATCCGCTCAAGGCGCTGAGCTGCGTGCCATACGGCGCGTTGCTGTGTTGCCTGGCAAGCCTGGGGACCGCCCAGGCCGCACCCTATGTGGAAACCGGCAAACTGGGCGACGCCGCCAGCTGGCGCAGCAATGAGTTCAAGGCCGACTGGGGCCTGGGCGCCGTGCACGCCGACACCGCCTATGCGGCCGGCTATACCGGCAAGGGCGTCAAGCTGGGGATCTTCGACCAGCCGGTGTATGCGCCACATCCGGAATTCGCCAGCCCCAACAAAGTGGTGACCATTGTCACCGAGGGCATCCGCCAATACACCGACCCGTATATCCCGGTGAAGGCCGGAGATGCATTCCGTTACGACGGCACTCCGTCCCTGGGCTCCAATGGCAAGCTGGGCAACCACGGCACGCATGTCGGCGGGATTGCTGCGGGTAACCGCGATGGCGGGCCGATGCATGGCGTGGCGTTCAATGCGCAAATCATCAGTGCCGAAAACGGTGACCCGGGCCCGGAAGACGGAATTATCCTGGGCAACGATGGCGCGGTGTACAAAGCCGGTTGGGATGCGTTGGTTGCCAGCGGCGCTCGCATCATCAACAACAGCTGGGGTATCGGCATCGGTGATCAGTACGCCAAGGGCGGGCGCGATCCGGCGTTTCCCAATTTCACCGTCAACGAAGCCCAGGCGCAATTCAACACCATTCGACCGATCCTCGGCACAATCGCAGGGGGGGCTTATCAAGGCGCCATCGATGCGGCCCGCAGCGGTGTGCTGACCATCTTCGCCGCGGGTAATGACTACAACCGTAACAACCCGGATGCCATTTCCGGACTGGCGTACTTTGTGCCGGAGATTGCCCCCAACTGGCTGTCGGTGGCCGCGTTGCAGCAAAACCCGGACACCGCAAGTGCCAACCCCTATGTGATCAGCACCTTCTCGTCGCGCTGTGGCTATGCGGCGAGCTTTTGCGTATCGGCGCCCGGCACCAAGATCTACAGCTCGATCATCAACGGCACCAACCTGGACAACCTCACCAACGACTACGCCAACTTCAACGGCACATCCATGGCCGCGCCTCACGTAGCCGGCAGCGCAGCGGTGCTGATGGAACGCTTCCAGTACATGAGCGGCGACCAGATCTCCACCGTGCTCAAGACCACCGCCACCGACCTCGGCGCGCCGGGCATCGACTCCCTCTATGGCTGGGGCATGATCAACCTGGGCAAGGCGGTCAACGGCCCAGGGATGTTTATCACCGCCGAGGATATCCCGGCCGAGTTCCGTATCGACGGCGCCTACGGCAGCGGCCAGTTCGTGGCGGACCTGCCGGGCGTCGGCGCGGTGGTGGATGCCGGCAAACCCACCCAGCGTGTGTGCGATGACCTGCACTGCGGGCGCGATGTGTGGAGCAACGACATCTCGGGCCATGGCGGCCTGACCAAGCAGGGCATCGGTACCTTGGTGCTCACCGGCGCCAACACCTACAGCGGGCCGACGCTGGTCAACCAGGGCTTGCTGGCGATCAACGGTTCGGTCACCTCCGACGTCACCGTGAGCCAGAGCGGCGTGGTCGGTGGTTCGGGGCGTATCGGTTCGCTGAGCGCGAAAAGCGGCGGTACTGTGGCACCGGGCAATTCCATTGGCACCTTGAACGTGGCGGGCAACGTCAACTTTGAACCGGGCTCGACCTATGCGGTAGAACTGTCGCCCACCAGCAGCGATCGTATCGTCGCGGGCGGCACGGCCACCCTCAACGGCGGCACCGTGACCCTGGCCCTGGAAAACAGCCCGACCTTGTTGAGCGCGCCCCAGGCCCAAAGCCTAATCGGCCGCCAATACAACATCCTGCAAGCGGCAGGTGGCGTCACCGGCAGCTTCGCGGCAGTGGTTCCCAACTACCTGTTTGTCGGCGGTACCTTGAACTATGCCGCCAACGGCGTGCAGCTGGATGTGGCACGCACCAACAGCTTCGCCAGTGTGGCCGCCACGCCGAACCAGCGCGCCGTGGCCGCAGCCGTCGAGCAATTGGGCGCGGGCAACGGTGTGTATGAAAGCCTGCTGCTGGCACCCACGGCCGCTTCGGCCCAGGGCGCGTTTCAGCAACTGAGTGGGGAAGTCTACCCGGCGCTGGAAACCGCACTGGTCAATGACAGCCGCTACGTACGCGAAGCGGTGGGCGAGCGTCTGCGCAATGGCGAGATGGGCGCTACCAGCCAAGCCATCGACAGCCGTGGCAACGTGTGGGTCAAGGCATTGGGCGCCTGGGGCAAGACCGACAGCCGCAACGACACGGCGGGCTACACCACCTCTATCGGCGGCATGCTCGCCGGTGTGGACGGCGCCGTCGATGAGGCCACACGCATTGGCCTGGTGGCCGGTTACAGCGACACGTCGTTGAACATGGGCAGCGGCACCCACAGCCGCGCCTCGGTCGACAGCTACCATTTCGGCGCCTATGCCGGGCATGAAATCGGCGCCTGGCGCCTGAGTGGCGGCGCGACCTACAGCTGGCACCGCGCCGATGTCAAACGCGACCTGCAATACGGCGACGTCAGCGGCAAGCAAAAAGCCAAGGTCGATGCCCACAGTACCCAGGTGTTCACGGAAGCGGCGTACCGCATCAACCTGCAACCACTGGCCCTGGAGCCGTTCGCCAACCTGGCCTACGTGCACCTGGCAACTGACAGCTTCAAAGAGAAGGGCGACGCCGCCGCGCTGAGAAGTGGCGACGACAGCCGTGACCTGGTGCTCAGCACCCTGGGTATGCGGGCCTTGAAGACCTTCAATATCAACGACCATCAGCAACTGGAAGTCTCCGGCACCCTGGGCTGGCAGCACAACCTGAGCAGCACCGATTCGGAACAGCACCTGGCGTTTGCCTCGGGCGGCCCTTCGTTCACGGTGGAAAGTGCGCCGATGGTGCGCGATGCGGCGTTGGTCGGGGCACGGGTCAGCCTGGCATTGAGCAAGGATGCGCGGGTGAACTTCGATTACAACGGCCTGCTGGCCAGCAAGGAGAAGGTGCACGGTGTCGGCTTGAGCCTGGATTGGGCGTTCTAAAGGCCAGGTGCAGTTGGTTGTGGCGAGGGAGCTTGCTCCTACAGGTGGTAACGGATAACAGGTGTTTTGGCTTTCTCTACAAATCCAACAACAGAGAGGCACTACCAATGGGTATCTTTGACTATAAAAACCTCGGTACCGAGGACTCCAAGGCGTTGTTCGCCGATGCCATGGCGATCACGCTGTATTCCTACCACAACCTGGATAACGGCTTTGCCGTCGGCTACCAGAACAATGGCCTCGGGCTGGGGTTACCGGCCACCCTGGTCAGCGCCCTGATTGGCGGCAGCAATGCCCAAGGGGTCATCCCCGGGATCCCCTGGAACCCCGACTCGGAAAAAGCCGCCCTTGAGGCGGTGCAAGCAGCCGGCTGGACGCCCATCAGCGCCAGTACCCTGGGCTATAGCGGCAAGGTCGATGCGCGCGGCACCTTCTTTGGCGAAAAATTCGGCTACGGCACGGCGCAGGCCGAGGTGCTGGGCAAGTACGATGACGCTGGCAAGCTGCTGGAAATCGGCATCAGTTTCCGCGGCACTTCAGGGCCTCGGGAAAGCGTGATCACTGACTCCATCGGCGATGTGATCAGCGACCTGCTCGCCGCCTTCGGGCCCAAGGATTATGCCAAGAACTACGCGGGGGAAGCCTTTGGCGGCTTGCTCAAGAACGTGGCGGACTTCGCCAGCGCCCAGGGCCTGGGCGGCAATGACGTAGTGGTCAGCGGCCACAGTCTGGGCGGCCTGGCGGTCAACAGCATGGCCGACTTGAGCGACAGTACCTGGTCGGGGTTCTATAAAGACGCCAATTACGTGGCCTACGCATCGCCGACCCAGAGCGCCGGCGACAAGGTGCTTAACGTCGGTTATGAAAACGATCCAGTATTCCGAGCCCTGGATGGCTCGTCATTCAACCTGTCGTCCCTAGGCGTGCACGACAAGGCCCACGAATCGAGCACCGACAACATTGTCAGTTTCAACGATCACTACGCCTCATCCCTGTGGAACGTCCTGCCGTTTTCCATCCTCAACCTGCCCACTTGGGTTTCGCACTTGCCCACCGGTTACGGTGACGGCATGACCCGTATCCTCGACTCGGGGTTCTACGAACAGATGACCCGCGACTCCACGGTGATCGTCGCCAACCTGTCCGACCCGGCACGGGCCACCACCTGGGTGCAAGACCTCAACCGCAATGCCGAGGCGCACAAGGGCAATACCTTCATCATCGGCAGCGACGGCGACGACTTGATCAAAGGCGGCAGGGGCGCGGACTTTATCGAAGGTGGCAAGGGCAATGACACCATCCGCGACAGCAGTGGGCACAACACGTTTTTGTTCAGCGGGCAGTTTGGCAATGACCGGGTGATCGGCTACCAGGCGACGGACAAGCTGGTGTTCAACGACGTGGCGGGCAGCAATGATTACCGCGATCACATCAAGGTGGTGGGCGGGGATACCGTCATTGGCTTTGGGACGGATTCGGTGACGCTGGTGGGTGTGAGCAGTCTGTCGGGGGAGGGGATAGTCATCAGCTAACGCATTCGGTGTGGGAGCTGGCTTGCCTGCGATGGCGGCGGTCGAGACAGCCATGCGGTGACTGAAAAATCGCTATCGCAGGCAAGCCAGCTCCCACATTTGATGGGTTTTGCTAGATGATCATTTTTCCTTACGCACCGTGGCCACATCATCGGCCTTGATACGAATACGCTTGCCGGCAATATCGGTGAACTCGTAGAAGCCGTCGGCGGTCTTGGCGTTGGGCGTGTCCTTGGTCAAATACTGCGTGCCGTTCTGCAAGGTCACCACGGTTTGCGTGGAGCAACCAGCCAATACCAGAAAAGTGAGTGCAACCAGTGGCAGACCCAAATTCTTCATGTTCATAACCCTTACCTTTAACCCTGAAAAGTCCCGCAGCGTCTGCTTGCGGGGCCATAAATATTACGCGATCAACCCACTCATCAGATTGTTTTTTTGCAAAAAGTTGCAGGCGCCATTTATCTATTACTGATTGCAACAACGGCTTTGCCCCGGCACTCTGTATGCATAACCAGTATTTGATTGCATTGCACCATGGCCAACCCCCTCGAAGACCCCTTGTATTACCTGCATAACTTCCGCCAAGTGCTGGTTTGGTTGGGGCAACGCTACGCCGATTTGCTCAATGCGCACGAACAGCAATTCATTCAGCAATTTGACAGGTTGCCCCAGGCCTCCCAGGCGTTGTTGGTGCGCATGGTGATGCGCAAGGGCGTGCATTTTCGCGCCACTAAACTCCATTACCTGGAAATCGGTTGCCCCCATGCGGCGGCGGGGCCATTGCGTGAGCTGGGATGGGTGGAGGATCAAAGCCCGCTGCCGTTTGCCACCCTGTTCGCGCTGCTGCAAAAGAGTGAATTGCTCGGCGCCTTCAAGCCCTGGATCGATCAACCCAAGGGTAACAAGGCCGATTGGCTTGAACCTTTGGCCGCGCAATTTACCGAGTCGCGCAGCTTTGCCCAGTGGTGCCCCGACGTAGACGACGCGCTCTACAGCCTGACGGTAATGGAGTTGTGTGATCGCCTGCGCCTGATGTTCTTCGGCAATCTGCACCAGGACTGGTCGGAATTCGTGCTGGCAGATCTGGGCATCTACACCTATGAAAAAGTCGAGTTCTGCGCCGAGTCGCGTGGGTTACGCAGCCGTGAGGATGTGCACGGGTTTCTGTTCCTGCACCAGTGCCAGCAAGCCTTTGAAGCCGGTGACGCGCTGGATACGGTGTTGGCGCAGGTCGCCACGTTGTGTACCGACAACCCCTGGCTGGAAAAGCGCCGCGCCAAGCTGTTGTTCCAGATTGGCCAGTATTGCGAACGCTGCGCCGAGCTGGCGCTGGCCGAACAGATTTACCGCGGTTGCACGCACCCCGGTGCCCGGGCGCGGCTGATTCGCGTACTGGAGCGCCAGGAGGATTACGCCCAAGCCATGGCCCTGGCGACCGAGGCACAACAGGCCCCACACAGCGCCGCTGAACACCAACAACTGCTAAGGGTAGTGCCGCGCCTGCGGCGCAAACTTGGCGGGCCGGCGCTGCCCAGGGCCAAGCCCCAAGCGGTGGCGCGCCTGGACCTGGCACTGATGCAGGAACCGCTGCTGTCGGTGGAATCCAGTGTGCTGGCGCACCTGAGCGAACCGGATGCGCCCGTGCATTACGTCGAGAATGGCCTGATCAATTCGCTGTTCGGCTTGCTGTGCTGGGAGGCGATTTTCGCCCCGCTGCCGGGGGCGTTCTTCCACCCGTTCCAGCGCGGGCCGGCGGACTTGCACAGCGAGGACTTTTATCAACGCCGAGAAGCCTTGTTTGCCGCGTGCTTTGCACAACTGGAGGATGGTCGCTACAAGGCCAGCATCCGCCAACGCTATGTAGAGAAATGGGGCATTCAGTCGCCTTTTGTGTTCTGGAACCTGCTCAGCGAAGAACTGCTGGAGCAAGCCCTGGCCTGCCTGCCCGCCGAACACTTGCGCCATTGGTTTACGCGCCTGTTGCAGGATATCCGTGCCAACCGGGCCGGGATGCCGGACCTTATCCAGTTCTGGCCCGCACAAAATACCTATCGCATGATCGAGGTCAAAGGCCCCGGCGACCGCCTGCAAGACAACCAGTTGCGTTGGCTGCAATTCTGCGGCGAGCACCAGATGCCGGTCACCGTCTGCTACGTGCGCTGGGCGGAGCAACCCGCTTGAGTTACAGCGTGGCCGTGCGGGCATTGTGTGAGTTCACGGCCAAGGTCGGTGACCTCGACCTGCGCTTTACGCCGTCGCCCAGCGCCCAGGAAGGCATCGTCGGCCATCGCACGGTAGCGTCACGGCGCAATGCGCACTACCAGAATGAAGTGGCGCTTGAAGGCGAGTACCAGCAACTCAAAGTACGGGGCAGGGCGGACGGCTATGACCCGGACAGCAACCGCCTCGAAGAGGTGAAGACCTACCGCGGCGACCTCGCTGCCCAACCCGCCAACCATCGGCAGCTGCACTGGGCCCAGGTCAAAGTGTATGGCTGGCTGATGTGCCAGAAGCTCGGGCTCAGTGAGATCGACCTGGCGCTGGTGTACTTCGATATCGTCGGCGAAGGCGAAACCGTGCTCAACCAGCGATTCGATGCGCCAGGCCTTGAGCAGTTCTTCAACCAACAATGCGCGCTGTTCCTGGACTGGGCCCGGCAAGAAATGCAGCACCGCGCGGCACGCAACGCTGGCGCGCAGAGCCTGGCATTTCCCCATGCCGACTTCCGTACCGGGCAGCGCACCTTGGCCGAGTCGGTCTACAAAGCGGTGAGTACCGGCCGGTGCCTGATGGCCCAGGCGCCCACCGGCATTGGCAAGACCATCGGCACTATCTTCCCGCAGCTCAAGGCCTTGGTGCCGCAGCAACTGGACAAACTGTTCTTCCTTACCGCCAAGACGCCCGGGCGCAAGCTGGCCCTGGATGCCGCCCAGGTGCTGTACGACAGCAGCCCCGAGCTGTCACTGCGTGTGCTTGAACTGGTGGCCCGGGACAAGGCGTGCGAACACCTGGACAAAGCCTGCCATGGCGACTCCTGCCCGTTGGCCAAGGGCTTTTACGACCGCCTGCCTGCTGCCCGCCAGGCCGCGTCCCAGGTGCGCCTGCTCGATCAACGCAGCCTGCGCAACGTGGCGCTGGCTCATCAGGTTTGCCCGTACTATTTGAGCCAGGAAATGGCGCGCTGGAGCGACCTGATCGTCGCCGACTACAACTACTACTTCGACTTTGGCGCGATGCTGTTCGGCCTCGCCCAGCTCAACCAATGGCAGGTCTCGGTGCTGGTGGATGAAGCCCACAACCTGGTCGAGCGAGCCCGCTCGATGCACAGCGCCAGCCTGGATCAATACAGCCTCAAGACCGTTCGTGACAGTGCACCCGAAGCGCTGAAAAAACCCTTGCAGCGCCTCAACCGTGAGTGGAACGCGTTGCACAAGGATCAACTGGCGCCTTATCAGGCCTACGCCGCCAAACCCGACAAACTGCTCCAGGCCCTGAGCCTGTGCACCAGCGCCATGGGCGATTACTTCAACGATCACCTCGATGCCCTCACCGGTGACCTGCAAGCCTTCTACTTCGAAGCCCTGCAATGGGCCAAGGTGGCGGAGCTGTTTAACGAGCACTTTATTTTCGATATCACTAAGCGCTCGTTCACCGCCAAGCGCAGCAGCTCGACCCTGTGCCTGCGCAACGTGGTACCGGCCGAGTTCATCCGGCCCAGGCTGACCGCTGCGCGCAGCAGCGTGTTGTTTTCCGCGACCTTGAGCCCACGGCACTATTACGCCGATTTGCTGGGCCTGCCAGCGAACACCGCCTGGGTCGACGTTGAATCACCGTTCAAGGCCGAGCAGTTGCAGGTGAGCATCGTTGAGCGGATCTCCACGCGGTTCGTGCATCGCCAGGCATCGCTGGAACCCATCGTGGCATTGATCGCCCAGCAGTTCGCCGCGCAACCGGGTAACTATCTGGCGTTTTTCTCCAGCTTCGATTACCTGCAACAGGTCGCGCAGCTACTGGCTGAGCGACACCCACAGATTGCGCTGTGGCTGCAATCGCGGGGCATGGTCGAGGCTGAACGCCAAGCCTTTCTCGACCAGTTCACCCCGCACAGCCAGGGCATCGGCTTTGCGGTACTGGGCGGAGCATTCGGCGAAGGCATTGACTTGCCCGGCACGCGCTTGATCGGCGCGTTTATCGCCACCCTGGGCTTGCCCCAGCTCAACCCGGTGAACGAGCAGATGAAACTGCGCATGGGCGCGATTTTTGGCGCGGGGTACGACTACACGTATCTGTACCCGGGTATTCAAAAAGTCGTGCAGGCGGCGGGGAGGGTGATTCGCAGCCAACAGGATCGGGGGGTGGTGATGTTGATTGATGATCGGTTTGGGGAGCAGCGGGTGCGGCAGTTGTTGCCCAAATGGTGGACACTTAAATGATGGTTCACACCCTGCGCAATCACTCATTCAAGTCTACGGCGCCCGCCCGAGTGAAACTGGTCGAAATCACGTAATTACGAAGTGTGCTGTTGGCGCTATCAAACGCCTGAAACCGGGCACTGGCTACTGTCAGAATTAACAGGTACCGATCCAGGGGCATCCTGCACTACCTGTTAATTCTGACAGTAGGCACGCCGCGATTTCAGGCGTTTGATAGTGGTAAGCCAACAGCGCACGACCGTGAGGATTCTCGCCATGCCCAAGAACAAAACACTTGACCCCCTCCTGCCGCCCATCGTTGTTCCGCTGATGGAACCGGCCATTGATGGTGATATCGAAGGGGCGCATGGCGGTATT
>NZ_BCBO01000155.1:0-3539 GCF_001320835.1 Pseudomonas sp. NBRC 111138
TTCCGGCGCTTTCAGCAACATTAAATAAGCTGCCGTTGAGGGAATTCGATACAAAGTGTTTCTGCATTTTTGCTATGGTGCAGCACATTTTCACAAGGATTGATCTTTATCCGCAGGATGCGGCGTCGACCTTTTCCAACGAGATGCTGTAGAAATGCCTGAACCAATACCTATCAAAGATCACGAAAAAGAAAACCGTTTGGTCAACAAACGTTTGTTTGCCTGCGCATTGCTGGTAATTGGGATCACGTGCGCCTTGGTGGGGCGTATGTATTTTTTGCAAGTCGTGCAGTACGACTACCACTCAACAATTTCGGAAAACAACCGGGTCCACGTACTGCCCATCACACCGACTCGCGGCTTGATCTATGACCGTAATGGTGTAGTCCTGGCCGACAACCGCCCGAGTTACAACTTGACCATCACCCGTGAGCGCACAGCCGACCTCAAGGGTGAACTGGACGAAATCGTCAATCTGCTGCATCTGCCAGCCGAAGACCGTGCGGTGTTTGATAAGGCGCTCAAGCAGGCCCGCCACCCGTTTGTTCCCGTCACGTTGTTCTACGAGTTGACCGAAGAGCAGATCGCCGTTTTGGCCGTCAACGAGTTCCGTCTACCTGGGGTGGACGTGGAACCACAATTCGTTCGCCACTACCCCCTGGGCGCGCACTTTGCCCATTCCATTGGCTACGTCGGTCGTATTAACGAAAAGGAATCCAAGACCCTTGATTCGGTGGAGTACCGCGGTACCCAATCTATCGGCAAAACCGGAATCGAGCGTTTTTACGAGTCTGAACTGCATGGCCATGTCGGTTATGAAGAGGTAGAGACCAACGCACAGGGCCGTGTGCTGCGCGTGCTCAAGCACACCGATCCGATCCCTGGCAAAAACATCGTCCTGAGCCTTGACGTCAAGCTACAGGAAGCTGCCGAAGAGGCCTTGGGTGACCGTCGTGGTTCGGTGGTCGCCCTGGACCCGCAGACCGGTGAAGTACTGGCTATGGTCAGTAAACCGAGTTTCGATCCGAACCTGTTTGTCACAGGCATTAGCTTCAAGGAGTACGCTGCGCTACACGACTCCATTGACCGACCGCTGTTCAACCGCGTGTTACGCGGGCTTTATGCGCCGGGCTCAACCATCAAGCCGGAAGTGGCCATCGCCGGTCTTGACAGTGGCGTTGTTACTCCACAAACCCGAGTGTTCGACCCGGGTTACTATCAGTTGCCAGACTTTGACCATAAATACCGCAACTGGAACCACAGTGGTGACGGCTGGGTGGACATGGACGCGGCCATCATGCGTTCCAACGACACTTACTTCTACGATCTGGCCCATAAACTCGGGATCGATCGCCTGCATGACTATCTGGCCGAGTTCGGCCTGGGTCAGAAAGTGTCCCTGGATATGTTCGAAGAGTCTGCCGGCTTAATGCCATCCCAGGCCTGGAAGCGTGCAACCCGACGCCAGCCGTGGTTCCCAGGCGAAACCGTGATCCTCGGCATTGGTCAAGGCTACATGCAAGTAACACCTCTGCAATTGGCCCAGGCCACTGCATTGATCGCCAACAAAGGCGTATGGAACCGACCGCACCTGGCCAAGACAATCAATGGTGTGCCACCGGTGGATGAGCACCCAATGCCCAACGTGATCCTCAAGGACCCGCGTGACTGGGAACAGGTCAACCATGGCATGCAATTGGTGATGCACGATCCCCGCGGTATCGCCCGAGCGGCAGCGCAAGGCGCGCAATACCGCATCGCCGGCAAGAGTGGTACCGCCCAGGTGGTGGCGATCAAGCAGGGTGAGCGCTACAACCGTAACAAGACGTTGGAGCGGCATCGCGATAACGCCTTGTTCGTCGGTTTCGCGCCGGCCGAACATCCGAAAATCGTGATTTCAGTCATGATCGAAAACGGTGAGGCCGGCGGCCGTGTAGCCGGGCCTGTGGTGCGACAGATCATGGATGCCTGGCTGCTCGACCAGGAAGGCCATCTCAAGCCGCAATATGCAGCGCCGGCCAAGGCGCCCGGCGATCCAAGGGTTTGACTCAAACCTCCCACTCATCCCAGCGTGCTACGCCGTCATAGGCCAGCCACGGTACTTCATGGGCCGTCCAGATATGCGAGGTGGGCCTGACGCCCGGATCATCATCCAGCGTCGCCACCCGCACGATCACGTGAGGCTGATGCCCACGTTCAGCGATCAGATGTGAGCCGCAGCGCGAGCAGAAATGTCTGAATTTGCCCGGTGAAGATTCAAATGACGACAGCAGCTCTTCACCCTGCGTCCAGCGAAAATGCTCACGCATCACCCCGGCCGTGGCAACAAATGCTGCCGCGTGTGCCTTGCGGCAGCTTTCGCAGTGGCAGTGGCTGATGGGCATGTCCAGGCTGTCCACTTGGTAGCGCACGCCTTTGCACAAGCAACTTCCATTCAGTGGGTCAGTCATAACCTATGGCCAGGCAAGGAGGGGGTCATCATCATCGCGCACAACGCAAGGTTGCGCATTGATTGATGTCGCCTACTGTTCAATGAAGGAGGTGACTTATGCACGTATTAGATCGCATCGAACGTAAAGTCCTGCTCAATGCGTCACGTAAACAGGTCTGGGAGGCTCTCACACAGGCCGAGCAATTTGGACACTGGTTCGGTATCGCGCTTAAGGGTAAAACTTTTGTGGCTGGGGAAACCATCGAAGCGCCGATTACCTATCCAGGTTATGAACATGTCGTATGGAAGGCCCGGATCGAACGTATCCTGCCCCAAACGCTGTTTTCCTTCTGGTGGCATCCTTTTGCAGTGGAAGAGGGCGTCGACTACGACAAAGAGGAGCCGACGCTGGTGGAGTTCACGATTGAAGATCGCGCTCCAGGCATTCTGTTGCGGGTCGTTGAGTCCGGTTTTGACAAGGTGCCCGAAGCGCGGCGTCAGAAAGCCTTCAAAATGAACTCCCGTGGCTGGGATGAGCAAATGGGCAATATCGAAAATTATCTGAGCAAGCCCCCAACAAGGTGATGGCGCACACCGGAGGGCAGTCTTCACTCCCCTAGGCAGACAGGCCGCTGACGGGCTCACAAAGTACGTTCAGCTCGATGCCTTTTCTTGATTTGCTGGCCTTCATGCACACAGCGGTCGGTGGTGGCGTTTGCACGGATGCCGAGTAGAATCACGCACTGAAAGCGATTCCTGAGGTGCGGTACGGTGGATTTACAGCAGGGTTTTGTCCTGACCCGGCATTGGCGCGATACCCCGGCGGGCACCGAGGTCAGCTTCTGGCTGGCCACCGATCAAGGACCACGGTGCATTCGCCTACCCGTGCAGACCTCGGTGGTTTTCATCCCAGAGGCCTATCGCAAGCCACTCGATTGGCTGCTCAAGGGGGAGCGCGATCTCGAGTTGCGCCCCTTGCAGCTATGCGACTTTCATCACCGCCCGGTTCTGGGCCTCTATGCGCGCCAGCACCGCCAGTTGATGGATATCGAGAAGCGCCTGCGTGCTGCCGGGGTCGATGTCTACGAAGGTGACGTGCGCCCTCCGG
>NZ_BCBO01000156.1:0-38842 GCF_001320835.1 Pseudomonas sp. NBRC 111138
CTACATGATGGAGCGTTTTATCACCGCTCCCGTCTGGTTCGGTGGCACCGCTGATGCAAGCGGCACCTTGCTCGACGCGCAAATGAAGCCTGCCCCCGACTACCGTCCTCCCTTGAAGCTGGTGTCCCTGGACATCGAGACCACCGCCCAGGGCGATCTTTACTCCATCGCTCTTGAAGGCTGTGGCGAACGCCAGGTGTACATGCTCGGCCCGCCGAACAAAACCGAAGCCGTGGATTTCAAGCTCGACTATTGCGACACCCGCGCTCAACTGATCGAACACCTCAACCAATGGCTGGCCACTTTTGACCCCGACGCGATCATCGGCTGGAACGTGGTGCAGTTCGACCTGCGCGTACTCCACGAACACGCCCAACGCCTGAACGTGCCGCTGTTGCTGGGACGTGGCGGGGAATCAATGGCCTGGCGCGAACACGGTAGCCGCAATCACTACTTTGCGGCGGCGGCAGGAAGACTGATCATCGACGGTATCGAAGCGCTGCGTTCGGCCACTTGGAGTTTTGAATCCTTCAGCCTGGAAAACGTTGCACAAACCCTGCTCGGCGAAGGCAAGGACATCTCCACGCCGTACCAGCGCATGGACGAAATCAACCGCATGTTTGCCGAGGACAAGCCTGCCCTCGCGCGCTACAACCTCAAGGACTGCGAACTGGTCACGCGGATTTTCGAGAAGACCGAGCTGCTCAAGTTCCTGCTGGAACGTGCCAGCGTCACCGGGTTGCCGGCCGACCGTAACGGCGGCTCCGTGGCCGCCTTCACCCACCTGTACATGCCGTTGATGCACCGCCAGGGTTTTGTAGCACCGAACCTGGGCGACAAACCGCCCCAAGCCAGCCCCGGCGGTTTTGTCATGGACTCGCGCCCAGGCCTCTATGAGTCGGTGCTGGTGCTGGACTACAAAAGCCTTTACCCGTCGATCATCCGCAGCTTCCTCATCGACCCGGTGGGCTTGATCGAAGGCCTCAAGCATCCCGACGACAGCGATTCGGTGGAAGGCTTTCGCGGAGCGCGCTTCTCCCGCACCCGGCATTGCCTGCCGTCCATCGTCACGCGGGTGTCCGAAGGCCGCGAAGAGGCCAAGCGCGAGCGCAATGCGCCGTTGTCCCAGGCACTGAAGATCATCATGAACGCCTTTTACGGTGTGCTCGGCTCCAGCGGCTGCCGGTTCTTCGACACCCGGCTGGCGTCCTCGATTACCCTGCGTGGGCATCAGATCATGCGCCAGACCCGCGCCCTGGTTGAGGCCCAAGGGTACGAGGTGATTTACGGCGACACCGACTCCACCTTCGTCTGGCTGGGCAGCGCGCACTCTGCGCAGGACGCCAATCGCATCGGCCTGGCGCTGGTGCAGCACGTCAACGACTGGTGGCGCGCGCACCTGAGCAACGAGTACGGCCTGCAAAGCGCCCTGGAACTGCAATACGAAACCCACTTCAGTCGCTTCCTGATGCCGACCATTCGTGGCGCCGAGGAGGGCAGCAAAAAGCGCTATGCCGGCCTGGTCGTGCGCGAAGATGGCAGCGAAGAAATGGTCTACAAAGGCCTGGAAACCGTGCGCAGCGACTGGTCGCCCCTGGCCCGGCAATTCCAGCAGGAACTCTACCAACGCATCTTCCATCGCCAACCCCATCAAGACTACATACGCGACTATGTGCGGCGTACCTTGAGCGGCGAATTCGATGAGTTGTTGATCTACCGCAAACGCCTGCGCCGGCCCTTGCACGACTACGAACGCAACGTCCCGCCCCACGTACGCGCCGCGCGCCTGGCAGACGAGTACAACGATCGCCTGGGCCGCCCGCGTCAGTACCAGCGGGGTGGCTGGATCAGCTACGTGATCAGTGTCAACGGCCCGGAACCGCTGGAAGTGCGGCGGGCACCCATCGACTACGAGCACTACGTCACGCGCCAATTGCAGCCCGTGGCTGACGCAATCCTGCCGTTCGTGAATGACGATTTCGGTACCCTGGTAGGCGGGCAGATGGGGCTATTCTAGGTACCCGACCACAGGCTCGATATTGCCCATCGCTCAGGAGGAAACGCCCATGTACACCCTTTATGGCACCGACGAATCCGGCTCCTGCATGATCGAAATTGCCCTGCAACGCTGCGCAGTGCCGTGGCATCGCGTGCAGGCCAGTTCCTGGCAGGACGGCGAGGGTAGCGACGCGCTTGCACGAATCAATCCACTCAAGCAGATCCCCACCCTGGTCGCTCCAAATGGCCAGGTACTGACCGAAAGCGCCGCGATCCTGATCCACCTGGGCCTGGAGTATCCCAAGGCCGAGTTGCTGGCTGGCGATCGTGCGCAGATCCTGCGTGGCTTGCTGTATATCGCCGCCAACTGCTATTCGGCGATCGGTATCATCGATTACCCGCAACGCTGGTTGGGCAATGCCGATGAGGCGCAGCAAGCGCAACTGGTCAGCGGCACACGGCGCTACCTGCACCAGGCTTGGGTCGTGTTTGCCGATCAGTTTGCCGGCCAGCTGTTTACCCCGAGCAACGCGCCGAATGCACTGGGCATCATGGCGGCAGCGGTGTCGCGTTGGGACGACGCGCGCGAGGTGCTCGGCAACCTGGCGCCGGGCTTTGCGCAGAGCCTGGAGCGGGTAGACGCTGACCCTGTCGTGGCCCCCGTTTTTGCCCGGCATTGGCCGCAGTGGAAGGTCTCGTAACCGGAAGAAACAATGACCGAGCCACTGTCCAAGCCCTTGCGTAGCGGGCTTCCTGACCTACTCTTCTCAGAGTGGTGTAGGAATCATCCTTGAATTTGGCTGTCGCAGACATGAAACTCAAGAACCCTGCATGGAATTCAAAGGAGGTGCGCATGCTCATCCGGTCGCTGACCCTGGCTACCTTGATGGCTTTTACGGGGCCGTTGTTGGCCGCTGATGATAATCCGCTCAAGCAGGAATTGGGCAAGACGCGCCCCCTGGTGGTCGTGGAGCTTGATGCTGGAAACCCGACACTGGCAACGCTGAAGAAACAACTGGAAGAGGCTGCCACCAAGCAGGCCTTCGAAGAGCGCAGCATGGTGTTCTACACCGTGAAGTTCGGCAGCATTGGTGCCGAAGGGGAGAAGTTCGCCAAGGATCCCAAAGACAGCAAAAAGCTCACGCCGCCTGAAACCAACGCACTGATCCGTGCCCTCAAGCTCGGCGTCGGCAGCGGCACCAAAGTGATTCTGGTCGGCAAGGACGGCGAGAAGAAACTCGAAAAAACCGTGCCGCCGGACAGCCTCGACCTGAAGGAATTCTTCAGCGCCATCGACCAGATGCCGATGGCAGAAAAAGAAGCAGCTGCCGTGGCAGAACCTGAGCCTGCCGCGCCTGCTGCGCCGGCCAAGGGGGCCAAACCTGGCAAACCCGTCAGCAAGTCGGCGCCTCAGCAACTTGATGATTGAACTACATGGCCCATGTGGGAGCTGGCTTGTTGTGGCAAGCAAGCCCGCTTCCTCATTAGTCCTGTAGTGCTTTTACGGTTTAGGCGCTTTGCGCACCGGAAACGGAAAATAGAAAAACCGCAAGAACGCCACCCGCTTGATCACTTCCCCTATCAGCAACGGCACCAACAGTGCCACCACCAAACCTACACATGCCGCCATGAACGGATGCAGGCCCAGGCGCTCCATCAGGTCAAACGTCTTGTGCTGGATTTCGCCATGAAAGATCAACAGAATCAGGGTGGACTGGCCGATATAGGTCATCACTCGGGTGAGCAGCGCCGACACCATCAACACCCGCGCCAGCGCCCAGCAAATGTACACGCCGATCACTGCCAGCAGGCTGGTCCACAGCCAGTGGTCGTAGCGTCGCTGGGCCAAGTCCATGGTGTCGTGGCTGTAAATGAACACGGCGGCGAACAGCACCACCGAGATCAACAGGGTCAGCAACGAACCTTCATGCCGGCGCAGCCAATCGCGCAGCAGGTAGCCATAGATGAAGTAGGTGCTGCTGATCAGCGTGACGTCGAGGCTGAAGGGCAGGCCGGGCAGCGTCCAGGTGTGGTCACCGACGCTCACCGGTATCTGCCAGAACCATTGCAGCGTCCAGATGCCTAGCAACAGTTGCACGCCGATCAGCATGCAGGCGGCCACCAGGGGCAGCTTCAAGCGCTGGATCAGCCGCAGCATCAGCCAGCTGAATAGAATCGCCACCCAGAAGTGCGGCAAGAACCACAGCGCTTGCCATGGGATAGTGTCCACCGAGGCATACAGCACGCCGCCTATATCCGGCAGCAGCGGTTGCCCCCGCAGTACGTCACGTACGATCACGTACAGCAGCATGGTGAAAAAAAACGGCTTGAGCAGGCCATCGGCCTTGCGCACCGCCATCTCCACGAACGGTTGCTCGGGCTTGAAGAACACCCCTGACAGGAAAAAGAACAACGGCAGCACGAACGACGCCAGGATCGGGTACATCAAGTCCAGCGAGGTGGCGACGAACCAACTGTGGCCATACACAATAATCAGGATACCAATGCCCTTGGCGATATCCATTTGAATCCAGCGATGTTTCATCTAAGTCTTCCCGAACGATCATTCACGCCTTGCGCCACGGCCTAAGCCACAGCCCCATGCCCAGCAACACCAAAGCACCTGCCAGGGTACTCAACCCCAATTGCAGCCATACGTCTTGCAACCCGAACAACACCAGCGCCGCCAGCCCCAGCATCAACGTGCCGAGCAGCCAGTGCCGCGCCCAAGGCAGTGCCGTGAGCAGCCCCTGGCGCTGCATCAGCAGCAGCGCGGTGCAGATCACCCCAGCCAACGCCGCCAACGGAATACCGGCCAGGCCAAATGCAAACGGCAGTGCGCAGAGCAACAGCACGTTGACCAGGCTGCCCAATAATTCACAACGCAGCGGCTGGCGCGTATCGCCCGCGGCATACGCATAGCGCGCCAGCAGGGCGTTCCATGCGCCAAACACCAAGGGCACGGCAAACCATGCCAGTAACAGTGGCAGAGGCGAATCAACCGATTGCTTGGGCAGCAGCAACGCCACCAGACTGGGCGCCGCCGCCACCAGGCCGACGCCGGCCGGCAGCGTCAGCACACTGGCGGTTTCCAGGCCGCGCTTGAGCAGGGCCAGGCGTTCATCGCCCTGGCGGCGGCTCATCATGCCCAGCAGCACCTGGTTGAGGCTCATCAGCGCAATCAGTGGCAGGTTCATCAGCTTGCGGGCCAGGTTGACCCAGGTCACCGCGCCTTCCCCCAGCAGCGACGCCACCAGGCGTTCGATCAAAGCCAAGCCCTGGCTGGCGCCGTTGCTCAGTAACAGCGGGCCTATACGCTGGCCCAACTCCCGCAAGGGGGCAACCGCCAGATGCATGCGCCACGGCCGCCAGCCCTGACGCCAAATCGACGGCAGCAACGCCAAAGGCATCAACAGGCTACCGGCGAGACAGGCCAAGGCGAGGCTATGGGGTTGACTGGCCGTGCCGGCCAACGCGAGATAGGCCACCGGCGGCAGGTTGAACAACAACGAGCCGAGCCCTGCCAGCACAAAACGCTCGCTGGCCTGCAAGGGAATACTGAACAGTGCATGCAGCATCAAGCCTGGCACGCACCAGGCCACGACCTGCAAATTGCTGGCGGCCAGGGCGGTGGCACTGGTCGCCAGCCCTGGGCCCAGTACCTGCACCAGCCAGGGGGCTGACAGCATCAGCAGCAGACTGACCAGCAGGGCAACCAACAGCAATGCCGGGAACAACACGGCCAGCCAATCGAGGCGCTCGCTGTCCTTGCGCTGCAAGTAGAGCGGCAACGCGGCGGCGCTCAACACGCCACCGGCCAGTGACATTCGCAGCGCCTCGGGCAAGAACAGTGCGATCAAGAACGCATCACTGCGCTCCCCCGCGCCCCAGGCCGCCACCAGTAACCATTCGCGTGCGAACCCCAGGCACAGGCCGAGCAGGGTCGCCAGGGTCAGCCATACGGCAGAACCGAGCATCAGGGGCGCGCGCCATCAAGCAACGGCTTGCGAAAAACCACAGTCTTGACCTGCGGCAGGCGCGCTGGGAACAAGCGCCGTGCTTCCAGCACATTGATCCCAACCATCAGCCAGAACAGCGCGACCATCACGACGGCAAAACTGAAGTAGTGGTCAAATAACCCACTGACCAGCGCCGACAGAATTCCTGCCGTGCTGCCCAGCCACAGGGCATTGTCCTTGGTCAGGCGGATCGGGCCTTTTTCCGGCCTGGCTTCACGCCACCAACGCACCGTAACGGCTATAAAGAGCAGCATGCCGACGATGCCGGTCTTGTAGATAAAGTTCAGCCACAGGTTGGAGATCCCCAGCAAGTGTGTGCCCGGTACCGGAGGGTCAACCTTGAAGCCAATGCCGAACGGATACGCCACCATGGCCTGGGGGAACATGCGGTATTCATCAAAACGAACTTCGGTGCTGGCGTTGCTCGACGAAAAGATCGTCGCCAAGCGTTCCTGCAGCGGTGGATAGGCCATTACCAAGGCCACGGTCAACGCCGCGCCGATCATCAACAAGCGTCCGGTGTAAGGCACGCGACGGGTGGCCATCCACATCAGTACCAGCGCCAGGCTGACCATCGCGCCACGGCTGCTGGCCAACAGCAACGCCGCCGCTCCCAGGCACGCCACGCCAAGGCCCAGCGCACGTTTGAAGCCTTGTTCGGTCATGCCGTAACAGAACGCCAGGGGCAGCAACAGCGCCATGATCCCGCCGATGGCGTTCGGGTGCATCCACGGTGAACCCATACGCGACGACATGGCTTCCAGGCCGAATTTCAACATGTCGAAGTTGCCGTAGTTGAGAAGGGCGAGAATCGGCGCAATCCCTGCCCCGGAGCGCGTGCGCACGAACACGGCGATCGACATCACCAGCATCGCCAGAGTGCCCAGCAGTAAGGCGATCACCAGGCTTTCGCGGCGTTTATAGTCCACCAGCAGCTTGGCGGCCAGGAACACCCCAGACAGGTTCAACAACCAGCGCAGCCAGTTGGCTACGCCGCTGCTTTCGGCGTGGATGCTCACCTGGCCAACGATAAACGGGAACACGCTGAACAGCATCAGCCACAGCAGCATCTGGTCGGTGGGCCGGCGTGCCAGGCGCGGTGCATCGGGCAGGCGTGACAGGAAGCTGTGCCACAGCACGGCGCCCCAGGTCAGCGCCAGGATGGCTTCGCTTACCGTGCTGCGGATGCCCAGGTTGAGGGTGGAGTAGGGCATGAAGGTCGCGACCAGGGCAAACAGCAACAAGCCCCAGAAGGGAAAGCGCAGGATGGTCACGGCTGCCGCAACACCCATCACAGCGAGAAAGGCCTTGGCCGGTGACAGCGCCAGGGCGGCTGCACCAAACAGCACGCCGAAGAGGATGGCGACGAGGCTTGCCAGGGAGAGTCTCATTTCAGTTCCTCGATCAGTTCGGCCAGGCGCCGACGATAGGCGTTTGGGTTGTAGCGTTCGGCCCATTGCTTGCGTTGTTCTGCAGAAGACTCGTCGCTGCGCTCGCCCAGGCTCAGCATCAGTTGCACCAACGCCGGACCATCGGTCGGGGAAAACCGCGGCGCCGACGGCGGGGTGATTTCATCCAGCGAGGTACCGCTGGCCACGGCCACAGGTGTGCCGACGCTCAGCGCTTCAATCACCGGTAAACCAAACCCTTCCGCGTAGGAGGGCTGCCACACACGGGACGCCTGGCGGTACAACGCCTGCAGTTGGGCATCGGTGACACCACTGAGTGCGCGAATTCCCGGTAGCCCGCGCAGTGCTTCGGGCAAATGCTCAAGGCTGCCCACCAGCATCAATTCCGGTACAGCGGGTGATTGCTGCCGCGCCTGCTGCCAGGCCTTCACCAGAAAGGGTACGTTCTTGCGCAACTCGCGAGTACCCACCAGTAGCCAGAAGGCTTCGGGTAAGTGGAGATCGGACAGGTCTGCTGCCGGCTCATTGAACCCATCCACCTGATTGGGCAGCACACGCACCTTGCCCGCCGCCTGGGGAAACAGGCGTACGGTTTCATCGGCACTGTATTGCGAGGGTGTCCACACGCGGTCGGCGCTGCGCACCGCATAGGCAATCGACAGCCGGTCGCTGGTCTTGTAGACCAGGGCCTTGAGGCGATTGGCGTGGTAGTTGTCCAAAGTGATCTGGAACAGGTCGTGCAGCAGTACCACAGTGCGCAGCCCCTTGGGCTTGGGTGGTAATGGCAAGCCCATATTGAAGGTGCTGATGTACAGGTCAATCTGTTGTTCGCGCAGGGCCCGGGGTAAAAAGCCGGCTTCGAAACGCAGGCGATTCTGTGGCTGATGCATCGCCGTCTTCGCGCAACCCCAGGTCGGGCAGTGGGCCTGCAAGCGTGTCTGGTCGCCCAGCGGGGCCACGGTAAACCGTTCCAATTCGATACCCGGCAAGGCACGCAAGGCGCTTTCCAGGGCATACACCTGGCGGCTGATACCCGATTGCGGCGAGGTGCCGACGGTGCGGTAATCCAGGCCTACACGCATACAGGCTCCTTTTGAGTGAGCGGCGACAGGCTGGCGTACACCTGCTCCAATTGGCTGGCGGCCACGCTCCAGTCATGGGCGCGCCGCACATAGGCGCGCCCGGCTTCGCCCATGGGCGCTGCGGCCGCGGGGAATTGCAGCAGGCGTACTACAGCATTCGCCAGGTCAGCGGCGGTTTGCCCTGCGAGGTAGTCCAAGCCGTCGACCAGGTCCAGGCCCGACACGCCCTGCTCGGTGCTGGCCAGGGGCAGGCCGGCCGCCAGCGCTTCCAGCACTTTGAGCTTGGAGCCGCCGCCATGGCGCAACGGTGCCAGGAACACTGAACAACTCGATTGCAGGCTCAGCAGGTTCGGCACGAAGCCTTGCCACTCAATGCGGGGGTCCTGCCAGCGCTCGCGCCAGCCGTCGGGCATGCCGAAACCGCACACGCTCATGCGCGCATCCGGGCAGTGCTCCCAGACTTTGGGCAGGATTTCATCCAGGGCCCACTCGATCGCATCCACATTGGGCGCGTACTCATAGTTTCCGAGAAACAGTACACGGCGTGTCGATGGATCTGGGTGTGCAGCGGCAAAGTGGTCGCAGTCCACGCCATTGACCACCACCGGCACCGGTTTGCCGGCGATGCCTTGCATCACCTGTGCATCGCTGTCGGTTACTGCTACCACCTGGGTAGCCTGGCGCATTACCCGGCGTTCCCAGCGCATATAGCGCCATTGATCGTAGCGAATGAACGGCAGCGCCCAGCTCGGCAGGCGGTCATAGGTGGCCGCGCCCAGGGCCGATTCCACGTTGTGTTCGGTGAGCACGAAGGGCTGGGACTTGCGCACCAGGGCGTCTTCATACGGCTGGAAGCTGTAGCTGTGTTCTATTTGCACCACATCCCAGTGCTCATTGAGCAGTTGGTTGAATCGGTCCTGCAACGCCCCCGACAGCCCATTCACGCTGGCCAGCAAGGGGTAGGGTGCAAAGAGTCCGGCCACCAGGGTCTTCACGCTGCGCAGTGGGCGGCGGGGCAAGATGATCAATTGCTCGAGAAAGGCTTCCAGTACCTGGCGATCGGTCAGCGATACCGGGTGTTTGTCATGCAGGAGCAAGGTGATCCGATGCCCCCGGGCCGCCAGGCTGCGCAGCAGGTGGAACTGACGCGTCTTGCCGCCGCTGGTGGCGGGCCAGGGTGAGTAGGGCAGGATCCATAAAATGCGCATGACGGGTTTCAATCCCATAACAGAATTTGCAGGTTCGGCTTGACCGCAACGGTCAAGCCGTTGGTGCCGCTCACTGGGGTTTGCGTGCCGCGCAGCGGGTCATACAGGGTGGCGTTGGCGAGGTCCGGCAGGTGCGCATTACCGCCTTTTGCCGACCAGAAGAACCACAGCTTGCGACCATCGGCGCGGGTCCATCCGATGCTGAACAGGCCCTCGGGCAGTTGATCGGCGGCGGGTGGGTCGCCAGGCGTCAATTGCGGTCCGCTGACGTCGAGAAAATGCTTCAGGGCGGTGTAGACCGGTTTTGGCTTGGCATCGAGGTCGAGCAAGCCGTAGGCACGGTCGCGCACGCTGGCGCGCTGGTCGAGGTCGCTCAAGGTGAACAGGAAGATCTTGTCGAAATCCATCGCGCTCATCAGGGCCAGGCGGCGGAGCACATAGTCGGCCTGGCCTTGCAGGGTAATGATGTCCTGGACTTCCTTGGGCCCCGTGTACGCTGACCAGCCCCATTCGGTGCTCCACAGCGTCTTGACGCCATTGCTGCGCAGTTTCTGGTTGAGCGCAGTTGTCTTGGCGACGAAGTCCAGGTTGGCGGGGTCGTTTCCTTCGGGCAACTGGGTGTAAGGGTGATAGGACATCACGGTGTTCAGGCTGGGCACGCCGAGGGCATCGAAGGCGTCGAGCATGGTCTGGCCGTTGGGCATCTCGCTGAAAAACGCCAGGCCAGCCGCCACCACTGGTTTATTCGGGTTGACCGCACGCAGGGCCGCTGCGCTGCTTTTCAGCAGGGCGGCGTAGCCGGCCGGGTCGGCCACGGGGCGCCAGAAGCCGAGCAGATTCGGTTCATTCCACACCTGCCAGGCATCAACGCTGGGATAACGTTGGGCCAACAGCGCCATGCGGATCGCGAACACATTCGGGTCCTTGGGCGGGTACTGGTCCTGATACGGCGCACCCACGGGCGCTGTGGTGATGAAGGGCGCCGAACCCACCAGGTAGAAGACCGACTTGAGCTGGTTGTCCTGCAACTTGGCCACCAGTTCGTCCAGCGTGGCCACCTGGTACTGATCAGCCACCGGCTCCAACCGATCCCAATGCAGGTCCAGGCGTACCCACTGCAAGCCCAGGTCCTTGAGACGGTCGATCTGCATCTGGTAACGCTGGGGGCTGAACCACAGGAACTGCGCGTTCACTCCCAGGAAATCCTTCCACACCAGCACCTTGTTGCCCTTGAGCACATGGCTCTCGGCATCGGCCGGGCGCCCCCAGATAAAGACGGTAACGCCCATGACCGCCACCAGTGCAAGCGTGGCCAAGTACGTACGTTTACGCACCATAAGGGGCCCCCGCAATCGCTTGCTCAAAAAGCTGCTTGAACTGCCGTGCGGTCAGTGGCCACAGGCGTTGGCCGCCAATGTGCGCGGCGCGTTCGGCCCAGTCCCTGGCCAGCGTCGGGGTCTGTGCCAGGCGCAGTAGTTGCGCGCTCAACGCGGCGACGTCGCCTTGGGGATAGATTGCGCCGTTCCCGCTGGCAACCTCTTCGGCAAATGCCCGTGCATCCGAAGTAATCGCCCCGCGCCCGCACGCGGCGGCCCAGGACAACGCGCCGCTGGTGCCGCGCTGGCGACCCAGCAGGCCGAGTTTTTTCGATTCGCGATACGGCAGCACCATCACGTGGTGCGCCTGTATCGTCTGCGCAATCTCGCTGGCCGGCAGGTTCAGCCGCCAGTCGATGGAGCCAGACAGGCCAAGGTCGGCTATCTGGCGGTTCAATTGTTCAAGGTAATTGCCGCCAGCCCCAAACGCCATTTCGGCGGCAGTGCCACCGGCCAGGGTCAGGCGCACACGGTCACGCAATTGGGGGGCTTGCTGGAAAACTGCGGCCAGGGCCTGTAACAGGTCTTCAATGCCTTTGCCCCGGTAGATAAAGCCGAAATACAGCAGGTGCAGCGTATCCAGGGGCGGCAGCGCCACCGCCGCAATCGCCAGGTTGGCATGGTTGATCACCGCCACTTTGCCTGCGGGCAATTGCATGCGTTGGCTGAGGCAATCGGCGCCCAGGCGGGTGAGGGTGATCAGTCTTGTGAGGCCGCGGGCCACCTGCCGCTCTTCACGCAGGGTCAGCGGGTCTGCCAGCACCACCGCCGCTTGCGGCAACGGGCTGGGCAAGCGCTCCAACAGATTGAGCGGGAAGGGCAGTTGCTCGCGCCGCCATACCATGCGCTCGGGGTCATGCACGGTGGCCGTCAGCGGCAGGTTGGGATAGGCCTTGCGCAACTCGCGCAACGCCAGGAACTCCCCCAGCCGGCCGCCGCCCAGCTCGGCGTGGACCAGGTCCACGCTCTGCCAGTCGAATGCACCGATGGCCTGTTTGATCGCGATGCTGGTGCCCTCGACGCCGCTCAACGGTGTCGCCACCGTCACGCCCAGCTGCTCCAGTGCCGTCTTGAAATGGTTCGCGTAGTCGGCGATCCCATTTTTTTCCGGCGGCAAAGGCGCGAGCAGGGCGATGCGCATCAGAACGCCCCCCGATATTTGGCGATGGTCTGCAGCACCTTGGCCGGCACTTCGAATTTACGCCGGTTGATGATGATGCCGTCCACTTTGCCGAATGCGGTATTGAGGATCGACAGCGCATGCTCCACCACCGGGACCGTGCTTTTCTGCGCCTCCACCACCAGGGCGATCAGGTCGGCGCGACGCAGATTGACGAAGGCATCGCGGTTGTCCAGCAGCGCCGAGGCATCCAGCAGTACCACTTCGCCCGGCGCCGCCGGGGCCGCACCGCCGACACGCACAGTAATGCCGTTTTCCTGAAGCAACTGGCGCAACTGTTCCACTACGAACGTCACCCCTTCACCATGGCGCGCGGAGGTCAACCCGAGGGTCAGGCCGCGTTCAGTGATACGGTCCAACTGCAGCAGACCGTAGAGCCGGTAGATGCTCGCGTTGAATGCGTTGGTGCCTTGTGCGGTACTGGTATCCAGTTCTGGCAGGGTGGTCCACAGCGGCAGGCCGAACTTGCGTTCCACCAGGCCACCGTCATGGATGCGCTGGTCGAGCAGGTAGCACAGGTAGATCACCAGCAAGCCGACCACGATGGAAAACGGGATCGCCAACAACAGCATCAACAGGGTTTTAGGGAAGATTCGGCCAGGGTTCAGGGTGGCCTCCTCAATCACCGCGATGTTGCTGATCTGGCTGTTATCCAGCTCACGGTCGATGCGCGATTTTTCCAGGTTATCGACATACAGCGCATAGTTACGCTCGGTGGCACTCAGTTCACGGGACAGGCGCGCCAGCTCCGGTTCAATCTCCAGGGCTTCCTTGCGTTGCGCCTCGAGGTTCACCAGTTGTTTCTGCTGTTGCACCAGTTGTGTACGCAGTGCCGAGTTGTTGCTGGACTCATCGAGCAGCACGCGCTGCAAGTGGATCTCCAGGGTGTTCGGCGCACGGTTTTCCGAGCTTTGCACGGTGTTGCTTTCATTCGCGACCTGGGCCTGCATGGCGCGGATCGACGCATCCAGGGCTTTGACCGGCGGCGCATTGTCGGTGTAGGTGCGCATCATGTCGGCCTTTTCCAGCAACTTCTGGTTGAGCAGGCGACGCAAGTCCTGCTGCTGCGGGTTCAGCGCAATCTGGCGTACCGTGGTCACTTCCTTGGGTTGGGTCTTGAGCTGAGTGCGGGTGCTCTCCAGGGCGCTGTCGGACGAGGCAATCAAGCGCGTGGTATTGAAGGTTTCGCCACGCAGCACGTTGATGCGCTCGGACAAATCCTCCAGGCGATCGGTGATGCTTGCCGCGCCGATCTGGTTCAAGTGGGCAAGAATCTGCTCCTTGTAGCTCTTGATTTCGGTAGCGCTGTTGGCTACCTGGCCTTCATAGAAGGCATACAGGCTCTTGCGTCCCAGGGCCTGGGTGCGTTCGTTGATGTAGGTCTCGACCCAGCTTTTGACCACCGCCTGGGCGATTTCCGGGTCGCTCCACTTGAAGCTGATGTCCATGACGGTGGAACCGGCCGCGTGGCTGACGTCGAAGTTTTTTTCCAGGCTGGCGGCCAGGCGCTCCACCGGTGTGGTCTGTTCAATGATGCCCACGGTTTCCAGCACCACGCGCACACCGTCGAACACTGCGCCGATACCACTTTTGACGTAGTACTTGGTGCGCTTCCAGAGGCCTTCCGGTGGCGGCATTTTGTCGATGACTTCCAGGTAATGCTCGGCCACCGCCCGCACGATAGGGCGACCGGTCAGCAGGCGTTCCTCATCGACAATCGGGTCGCGTTGAGTGCTCGGCATGACCAGCGCCTGGCGGTTGCTGATCTCAATGGGCAGCGTCGAATCGCGCCCCGGCTTGACCAGCAAGCGTGCGGTGGACTCGTATTTGGCTGGTAGTAAAAAGGCCCCCAGCAGAATGATCACCAGCGCCGCGATGGCCGCCAGCTTGAACTCGTGCCGGAAGATGAAGAACAAGCGCAGAAGATCGCGAAAAGAACGGATCTCGATCATGGGATGTCGCTCCTTTAGTTACTGCCGCCGCTGGTTCGGGTGTAGTTGTAGCCAACCCCGATCGACTTGGTGAATGGGATCAACTGGTTCAAGTAGGTATCTACGCCCTGGATGCGCTCGCCCACGTTGGATTTGGGCACGAACACCACATCTCCCCGCTGCAGCGGCACTTGTTTACGCCCGTTGGGGCCGGTCTTGAGGTATTGGCTGAAGTCCAGGAAGTAAGCGCGGTAGGTGCCTTGGGTATCTTCGCGCAACAGTGCGACCATGCTGGCGTTGCCCGCCGGGTTCACCCCGCCGGCGCCGACGATGGCTTGTTCCAGGGTGTTGGCCGAGGCGATCGGCACCGTGGTCGGGTTGTTTACCGCACCGCCGACGATGATCGAGTTGCCCGGTGCCTGGTTGATGTTCACCGTCACCCGTGGCTCGCGATACACCGGCGCAAGCTTGTTGCTCAGCTCGTTCGCCACCTCGGCTGGCGTGCGACGGGCTACCTGGATCGGGCCCAGGAACGGGTAGTTGATCTTGCCATCGGTTTGCACGGTGTACAGCGTCAGCTCATAGATGGTGCTGACGTTGAACGCCGACAGCGTTGGCATCTCACCGGCATCGCGCACAATGCGCAACTGATCGCCGATGCGGATACGCTCTACCGCCGGCGGCAGCTGCGCAAGCTGGTCGAGAGCGCGCTTGCCGTCCTCGACCGTCTTGCCGTCGGGGGGGACGATACGTGCAGGGGTATTGCAGGCGGCCAGTGCCATCATGGCCAGGACGAGCATAGTTCTTTTCATCAAGGGGGACTTCCTGTAGGTCATGATGCTCACCTCCAATAACCGGGAAACATGCTGATGCGCCGCTTTAGGGCGAGGGGTAGGCGGCGTTCCAGATGGCCCAGCCGATAGCCGAGCAATTTGAACGCGCTGCGCACCAGTACTTCGGGTACGCGGTGCAATGCACCGGCTGCGCGCAACGCTGCGAGTTCAGCCTGTACATAGCGTTTACCTTCACCGCCGGCATCGCCAAAGGCTTGGCGAATCCACGGCTCGCGACCGTAGAACACGCCAATGTCGAAGTAGCGGTGAAACTCATCCATGAGTCGGTAATCGTGGGAGTGGTACACCCGCGCCGTGGCGGCGTAGCGCACCTTGTAGCCATCAAGCAGCATGCGCGCCGCGACGTAGGCATCCTCACTGCCGATCACATCGGCGGGGAAGCCACCCACGGCCTGCAGGGCGCTGCGCCGGTAGACTGAAAACGAGTCGGAGCTGAAGCAGGTTTTAATCCCCAACTGCGCAGCGTCGGCAAGGCTCTTGGTGCGGCTCTGGGCGGGGTAATTGAAGTGGCGTGACTGGGCTCCCAGCACGCCAGCGCCAGGGTGCGGCAATTGCCGGCCGTAGGCCACGCCGTTGAGTGGGTCTTGTTGCAATTCTTCGAGCAGGTTGGCGAAGGTCTCGGGGTCGGCCGGGATTGCGTCCTGAGTCATCACGATCAGTGCGTCACCGCTCGTGTGTTCACTGGCCCAGCGCCGTGTGCCACCGTGGTTGAAGTCGCGTGCGTCGATAACCTCGACCCGCGCGCCAAATTCGCGAAAGCGCGCCACGGTGTCGTCGCTGGACGCGCTGTCGACTACCAGCATCTCGTCCGGTTGCAGAGTCTGCATCTGCAGCGCGGGCAGCAGTCGCGTCAAATGACTGGACGCGTTGCGGGTTGGAATGATCAGCGAGGTGCGCATGTCATTTCTTCTCTGCGGGCGCGCGCCCATAGATGTCATCGAAGCGTACGATGTCGTCCTCGCCCAGGTATTCGCCGCTCTGCACTTCGATCATCACCAGGTCGATGATGCCGGGGTTGGTCAAGCGGTGCTTGTGCCCAGCCGGGATGTAGGTCGATTCGTTGGCGTTGATCAAAAATTCGCGCTCGCCATTGGTGATCTGCGCGGCACCGCTGACCACTACCCAGTGTTCGCTGCGGTGGTGATGCATTTGCAGCGACAGCGATGCCTGGGGCTTGACCACGATGCGCTTGATCTTGAACCGGCTGCTTTCCTCCAGCACGGTGTAGGTTCCCCACGGCCGGGTGACGGTGCGGTGCAGGCTGAACGCCGGATGGTTCTGGCGCTTGAGTTCGGCGACGATGTAGCGCACGTCCTGGCTGCGGTTGGCGTCGGCGATCAGCAGGGCATCGGGGGTATCGACGATGATCAGGTCTCGCACGCCGACGGCACCGAGTACGCGTTTGGGCGAGTCGATATAGCAGTTGTGCACGTCATGCAAGATGGCTTCGCCATTGACCTGGTTGCCCTGGGCATCGCTGGGCGTGAGCTGGCGCAGGGCTTCCCAGGAACCGATGTCGCTCCAGCCGATGTCGCACGGCACCACGGCCACTTGCGTGGACTTCTCCATCAACGCCACGTCGATGGAAAGGTCTGGCGCGGTGCCGAAGGCCTCGCTGCCCAGTTCACGCTGGCGCGAGGTGCTGTTTTGCAGGTGCTGGCTCTGCTCGAGGGCTGCACGAGCGGCCCCCAGTACGTCGGGAGCATGGGTCGCCAGCTCGTCCACCAGAGTACCGGCCTTGAAGCAGAACATGCCGGCATTCCACAAGTGCTTGCCGCCGTCGAGGTAGGCTTGGGCCGTGGCCAGGTCGGGTTTTTCGACGAAACGCTTGACCCGGTTACCCAGGCTCAGGGCGTCACCTTTTTCGATATAGCCGAAGCCTGTTTCCGGGTGATCGGGTTGAATCCCGAAGGTCACCAGGTAGCCGGCTTCGGCCAACTCGCGTGCCTGGGTCACGGCGTCGGCGAACGCGGTTTCATTCAGCACCAGATGGTCGGCTGGCATCACCAACAACTGGGCGTCGCCACCGAAATGCTCCTGCACGTGCAGTGCCGCCACCGCAATGGCCGCTGCGGTATTGCGACCGAACGGCTCCAGCAACAGGTCCAGAGGCAGCCTGGCCTGGTTGACTCCGCGGTAGTCATCCAGGGTGCGAAACAGCAAGTCGCGATTAGTGACGGTCAGCACACTTTCCACGCCGGGCAGGCGTGCGGCACGTTGAAAGGTTTTCTGCAGCAGGCTCTGGCCGTCACGCATACGCATGAATGGCTTGGGCATGTTCTGCCGGGACACCGGCCACAGCCGCGTGCCTGACCCACCGGAAATAATGCAGGGGATTAATCCGTTGAGTGTATTCATCAATAGACTTCCTTGGTGGAAAGGACGGCTGGGACCGTCATGAAGACGATGTACAAATCGAACCACACGGACCATTTGGAGATGTACTCCAGGTCGTATTCGACGCGTTTCTGGATTTTGAACAGGGTGTCAGTTTCACCCCGGTAGCCGTTGATCTGCGCCCAACCGGTGATGCCGGGCTTGACCCGGTGGCGCGAGCTGTATTCGCTCACAGCCACTTCGAACGGAATACCGGCGGCTTTGGTGGCGGTGGCATGAGGGCGCGGGCCGACCATCGACATGTTGCCCTGCAGCACGTTGAACAACTGCGGCAGCTCATCGATGCTGGTCTTGCGGATGATGCGGCCAACCCGGGTAATGCGCGGGTCTTCACGAGTGGTCTGGCGTTCGGCGGTAAAGTCGCTCTGGTCGGTGTACATCGAGCGGAACTTGAACACGCGAATTTCGTTGTCGTTATAGCCGTAGCGGTTCTGGCGAAACAGCACCGGGCCCTTGGAGTCGAGCTTGATCGCAATGGCCGTGACCAGCATCACCGGTGACACCAGCACCAGGGTGATGCTCGCCAGGAGCAGGTCTTCGCAACGCTTGATAAACGGCGACCAACCGCGCAGCGGCAACTGCGAGGTATTGAACATCAGGATGCCGCCCACGTCTGTGATCCGGCTATGGCCGTAGCGCAGGGCAGCCATGTCGGGCACCAGCATCACGTTCACCGACATTTGCCGCAGGCGATTGACCAGGCCGTGAATGCGTTGCTCGGCAGCCCAGGGCAGGCAGATCATCACTTGGTTGACCTGTTCGGCGCGGATCAGTTTTTCCAGGTCGCGGGTATTGCCCAACAGCGGCAGGCTGCTCAGTTCCTTGGGAATACGCTCGGTGCGGTCGTCAATAAAGCCGATAAGCCCGGAGCGAATGTCGCCGTTGCGTTGCAAGTGGTCGGCGACATGCACGGCGGTGTCAGTGAAACCCAGGATCACTGTGCGTTGCAGGTATTTGCCCTTGCGCATGAGTTTGCGGTACAGGCGTAGCATCACCAGGCGTTCGGCACAGAACATCGTCAAGCTGGCGATATACCACACCACCAGGTTGCGCGGGTTCAATTGCGGAAATACCTGCAGGATCTGGTACATGAACAACAGGATGCAGAATGCGGAGGACCAGGCCACGATATTGGTGCGCAGGCGCAAGCGATTACTGAACAGTTCCTCGGAATAAATGCCCAGGGCCTGGAACAGAATGATGGTCAATACCGCAAAAAACAGCAGCAAGCCCAGAAAGTGCGAACGCATTTCAGGGGCCATCGGGTCGAGGAAAAGCGCCAGGACCAGCGGTGGGAAAATGGCCGTCAGACCGTGGACCAGCTTGACGAAAACCACAAAAAACTCGACAAACCCTGCTCGGGTCAAAAACAAGCTGACAACTGACGACTTCTCTCGCATACAAACATCCCTCATTGCACACCAGGCGTTCTATTCGGTCGTCTGAACCAGACGGCAGCGGACTACGCTGGGTAAAACGCATCCCTTCCTTCGAATGGATCGCTCCAAATGAAAGAATTTTGCAAGGGCAGTGGCTACTACAGGAGGACTTCCTTTTCTCTTTCAGTCAATAATTTGACCTTGTTTCAGCGATGATATCATAGACACTTTAAATGTTCCTTCTTGTGTCATTTTGTTGACATTCCTTGTGCAAGAGGACCCGGTCTCGGGGTGTGATTTTGAGTGTAGGAACAAAAGTGTGAATTTTCCTGTTTGTCAGGAAACACTTTTTTGACGGGCCCCGGGGAGGCGTAGGAAAAGAGGGCGCAACGCACCAGGCGCCTGCCCTCCAGAGGATTGAGCGGGTTAAAAGGTGCCTTTCAGACTGACCGTGAAATTACGCGGTTCGCCATAAAAATTGCCCCATGAGGCTGTGCCCACGGTTTGGTAATAGTTTTTGTCGAAGAGGTTCTTGGCGTTAAGGGCGACGGTCCAGGTGTCATCTACGCGGTAGGCCAATCGTGCATCCCAAACCGTATAGCCGGCCTGTTCGAGCTTGAGGCCCTGCTGCATGCGATAGTTGCCGCTCTGGGCATTGACCCCCGTACCCACGCTCCATTTGGACAGCGCGCCATCCAGCTGGTAATCGCCCCACATGCGCAACATGTGGCGGGGTACATAGGTGTTGGACGCGCCTCCTTCGATGGCGGTATCAATGTTTTTAAGCGATTTGGTCTGAGTGTAGGTGTAGCCCCCCGAGACTTGCAGACGTTCGAGCAACTGGCCGCTGACTTCGGCTTCGACGCCCTGGGCGCGGACCTTGGCAGTGTCGGTATAGCAGTAGCCATCGGACGAAGTTGGGCAGAAACTCAGGAAGTCAGTCTCGGCGCCGTTTTTCTCTGTGGCCCGGAACAACGCTATGGAACTGTTGAGACGCCCGTCGAACCATTCGCCCTTGATACCCAGCTCGTAGTTGTCCCCCATCTTGGGCTTGAGTGCCGCGCCGTCGGCGGTGGCATAAGAGCTCTGCGGCTGGAAGATATCGGCGTAGCTGGCGTACAGGGAAAGGTGTTCGTCGAGGTCGTAGATCAGAGCGGCAAACGGCGTGACTTCACCGGATTCCTTGGTGCGCGCATCTTGCACACTCCACTCGCCCCAACCCAGGGTGTTGGACTGCCGACGGTTTTCGTACCAGCTCACACGGCTGCCCACGATGAACATCAAGGGCTCGGCCAGGCGCAGGCGCAAGGTGGCGTAAGTACCATACTGGGTAGCGGTTTCCTTGACCGTGCCACCGCGGTACATGTTTGGCCAGAAGGTGTCATTGGCTGGTTCGGGGAAGTGGTGGTCGGGCTGATAAATGCTCTGGCGCGTGGGCAGGTTCTGGATCGCGAATACGTCATCCTGGGTGCCTCGGCTGCCGTTGGCCCCAAGGATCAGTTCGTGTTCCAGGCCAAAGGCTTGGAACTTGCCATCGATGTAAGCGTCCAGGCCGAAGTCCTTGTGCTCATAGTCCATCAATGCTGCGTAGGAGTTGGCGGTGGGGGTTGGGGCGCCATAGGCGATGGTACCTTCGCTGGCGGCGTACTTGGTGTCTTGCAGGTTGCGGCTGTGCACAGCGGCGACTTTGATTTGCCAGTCGTCATTGAAGTGATGGGTGAGGTCAGCGAAGAACGTCGTGCGTCGGCTTTGCCAGTCGTTCCAGGATTGGCCCAGGCAGGTGGAACGGCTTAACCTGGCGCTCTTGCCATCGCTATAGCGCGGCAAGCCACCCCAACAGGGGCTGGCGTCGACGTCTTCGTAGCTGGCTCCCACGCCCAGGGTTGTGTCGGGGCTCAGGTCGACGTCCAGTGCGGTATAGAAGGCTTGGTCCTGGCGCTTGGAAATGTCCATGTAGGAGCCGCGATCCTGTTGGCTGAACGCCGCGCGGCCGCGCACGGTGCCGCTGTCATTGAGCGGGCCACCGGTATCGACGTCGGCGCGGTAGTTGTCCCAGGTGCCGGCGGACAGCATCAGGCTTGAGGTCGGGGTGGCCTGTGGCCGCTTGCGCACGAAGTTCACCGCACCGCTGGCCGTGCCGGCCCCCTTGAGCATGCCGGCTGCGCCTTTGAGTACTTCCACGCGATCATAGATCGCCATGTTGGCGCTGAAACTGTCCGCCTGCACATAGTCCTTGCCCATGTCCAGCGGTACGCCGTCGTACTGGTACTGGCCGAGCATCTTGAATCCACGGGAATAGAAATACTTGCCGCCCATGG
Organism: Pseudomonas sp. NBRC 111138; assembly: GCF_001320835.1. Classification (NCBI taxonomy): domain Bacteria; kingdom Pseudomonadati; phylum Pseudomonadota; class Gammaproteobacteria; order Pseudomonadales; family Pseudomonadaceae; genus Pseudomonas; species Pseudomonas sp. NBRC 111138. The sequence continues at coordinate 21,152 of NZ_BCBO01000156.1, forward strand.
GCGACTCGTAGGTGGTGATCCCTGGTGTACGTTCCATCACATCGTCAATGGTGGTGACATTCTGATCGTCCATCAATTGGCGGGTCATCACACTCACTGACTGTGGCGTTTCCCGCAGGCTGTGTTGGCCTTTGCCGATGGTGACCGCGCCGGTAGTGTAAGAACCGGTGCCTTCGGTCAGGGCCCCCAGGCGTTGGCCGGTCACCGTGGTCGCGCTCAGGTTCAGGGCACCGGTGTCGGCCATTTGTGGCAACAGCAGCCAGATATCCTTGCCTTGGCGCTGGGCTTGCAGGCCCTGGCCGCGCAGTAACTGGCCCAAGGCCTGTTCTCGATCGAAGTTGCCGCTCAGGCCTGTGCTGGTTTTACCGGCAACGCTGGTGGCATCGTAGGACAAGCTGATGCCGGCCTGACGGGCAAATTGATCCAGTGCCGAGGTAAGGGAGCCGGGGGCGATCGCCCATGCGCGAACCTGGGTATCAGCGCTAGCGGAGTCGGCCATCACGGCGAGCGGCAAGACGCCGCCGCCCAGGCAGGCGCCAAGGAGGGCGGCCTGCACCGCGTGTTTGAGAAGAGAACGTTTGGAGGGGAACGCTTGCATGACCGCGGGATGCTCCTGAAGGAAGTGGACAAACCGGCCTGTTGATCGGCCCTTCCTTACAGGTCGAATGGCAATGAGAATTCACCTCATTTATTTTCGGCCGGTCACACCCGAGCGGAGACGGTTACCCAGTAGCGGCTGCGGTAGGTCACATCGATCGCCAGCGATTGAGTGACCAACTTGAGCACCTGGTCGGTGTCCTCCAGTTGGTAAGTGCCCGAAACTCGCAACCCTGCCACGGCTTCGCTGCAACGCACCAACCCATTGCGATAGCGGCCCAGTTCGGCCAGGAAGTCGTCCAGGCGCATGTTGTGGGCGCTGATCACGCCGTCACTCCAGGCCCAGGGGTCCAGGCCGTTATTGGGGGAAGGGCGAATGCCGCTACGGTTGAACATCACCTGTTCGCCTGGCTTGATCACCTGGCGTGCGGCGCCGTCATGGCGATCGGCAAACACCGCTACCGCACCCTGTTGCACGGCCAGCAGGGTACCTTGGGGTTCTTCGCGCACCAGCAAGCGCGTGCCGACGGCGCGCAGGTATCCGTCGCGGGTATGCACCCACAGCGGGCGGTGGTCGGCGCCGGTATTGATCAATATTTCACCCTGGCGCAGGTTCACCAGCCGTTGTTCGGCGCTGGAGGTAATGTCGACGGCACTGGCGCTGTTGAGCTGGACTTTGCTGCCATCCTCCAACGTTACCCAGCGCCGCTCGCCAGTGGCGGTGCGGTAGTCCGCCATCAAGGCGGGCAGGGGCGTGTAGTCGCGGCCCAGCCAGGCTAAACCTGCGGCGCCGGCAAACAGCCCGAGCAGTTTCAGGCTTTCACGACGGCTGATGTGCTGGCGTGCGCCGTCGAGTGCATGGCGACTGACATGCGCCGGCAAGTGGTTGAAATCGTCATTCAGGGTGGCGACCCGTTGCCAGGCCTGTTGATGCGCCTCGCTGGTGTGCAGCCACTGGTCAAAGGCCGCGGTGCTGGCGTCGTCGGCGGTGTTGTAGCGCAGCTTGATCATCCATTGGATGGCCTGGTCGACCAGGTGCGAGTCAGGAGTCGGCATAGCGCAACCGGTAACAGGCGTGCAGCGCCTTGGACAGGTCGCGTTCCACCGTGGCCTTGGACACGCCCAGGCGCAAGGCGATCTGCGGGCAGGTAAGGCCGTCCAATTGGGCCAACAGGAGCGCCTCGCGCACCCTCGGCTTGAGCTGGTCGAGCAAACGGTCAATGCGCTCCAGGCTGTCGAGGATCAGCCGCTTTGTTTCTTCGCTCGGCACCTCTACTTGCGGGAAGTGCGCCAGGCTTTCCAGGTAGGCGCGTTCCAGTTCGCGGCGCCGGTATTGGTCGATCATCAAGCTGCGCGCGATGCTGCTCAGATACGCGCGCGGCTGCTGCAAAGTCTGTTGCTGACGCGCGTTGAGCAGGCGCACGAAGGTGTCCTGCGCGAGGTCAGCGGCGCGCTCATGGCAGCCCGTGCGCCGGCTCAACCAGCCGCGCAGCCATGAATGGTGGGCTTGGTATAGCTGGCCGATGGCAGCAGGGTCCAGTGGGTGATCGCTCGACATGGTCATCCTGGCGCAGCAGGCTTAATTGATAATGTTTCGCATTCTAGACGTTGGTCGTGGCATTCAGCAATCACTCGGTTCGCTGCGTGAGCAATGTATCCAGCACAATTTTTTGTAGGGCCTGCAAGCGCCGATTAATCTGTTTTTTTTTCCAGCGGACGGTTCAACCATGATAAGCCTTGTCACACTCGGTGTTTTTTCCGGCGCTGTGTTGCTGTTGTTGCTGTCACCGGGGCCGAACATGGCATTTGTCATCAGTCAGGGCGTCACCCATGGCTGGCGCGGCGGCGTTGCTTCGGCCCTGGGCATTGGCGTGGCCGACCTGTTGCTGACAGCGTTGACCGCCATGGGGGTGACGGCGTTGGTCGCCAACTGGCCGCCGGCATTCGACCTGATCCGATATGCAGGCGTGATCTACCTGCTGTGGCTGGCCTTCAAAACCTTGCAGAAACGCCCCGGCCTGGACACCGCTCACGTCGGCCGCGTGGCGTTGGGCCGAGTGTTTCTGCAGGCCATGCTCAACAGTTTGCTCAACCCCAAGGCGTTGTTGTTTTTCATGGTGTTCCTGCCACAGTTTGTGCGGCCCGAGGCGGGGCCCATCGCCTTGCAATTGATGGTGCTGGGCGGTGTGTTGACGTTGATCGCCAGTGTGTTTCATGTGCTGTTGGGCGTGTTTGGCGGGGCGCTCAGTCGTTTCTTCGCCAAACGCACCAAAAGCGCCTGGCTGCAGAAGTGGGGCTTGGCAGCGGTGCTGACGGCGTTGGCCGTGCGCTTGGCGGTGATGTCACGTCCTGCCTGAACACACGCGGGAAGCCAAGCAAGTTTCTTTGTGGCGGGGGAGCTTGCTCCCGCAACGGCCCGACAGCCGATGCTCATCTACCAGACACCCCGCAATCCAACTGTGGGAGCTGGCTTGCCTGCGATGGCGGCCTGCCAGCCGACACCGGGTATCAGACCGAGCACATATTCATTCCTGCGGTAACGGCCACCTATTTGACTGAAAGAGATACCTTTGGCCAGCTTTGCCGCGACTACCAGGTCAGTCGAAAGACTGGCTACGACTGGACAGCCGTTGAGCACCGAAAGAATCAAAAGGAGTTTCGTACAGCGGACTAGGACTTACCTCACGTTCAAGCGTTGAAACCGGTTCATTCCCACGGACCTTCAGTCGCTGCAAATTCAGCGACCGGACGTGAGAAATCCAACTTCACCCCAACCGCGCAGCCGCCCGCGCCACGATCTCCCCGCGCACTTTGCGTGACTCCTCCGTGCGCTTGTTGGCTTCCTCCAGCACATGCCTGGGCGCCGTCTCCGGGCGGCCGGAGTCAAACGGTGGGGCCGGCGCGTATTCGATCTGCAGTTGCACCAGTTGCGCTGCCGCTTCGCTGTACAACTCCGCGGCCAAAGTCAGGGCAAAATCGATGCCCGCGGTGATCCCGCCGCCGGTAAACAGGTTGCCATCACGCACCACACGTTCCTGTACGGGGATGGCACCGAGCGGGGCGAGCAGGTGGTGGTACGCCCAATGGGTGGTGGCCTTGCGACCGCGCAGCAACCCTGCCGCGCCCAGTACCAATGAGCCGGTGCACACCGAGGTCATGTAGCGCACTGTCTGGGCCTGGGCCTTGAGGAAGTCCAGGGTTTGCGGGTCTTCCATCAATGGGCCCACACCGGCGCCGCCGGGTACGCAAAGCACATCCAGGTTCGGGCAGTCGGCGTAGGTCATGGTCGGCGTGAACACCAGGCCAGTGCTGGAGGTGATCGGCGCGAGGTCTTTCCACACCAGGTGCAGCTTCACGTCTGGCAGCGAACCGAGGACATCATAGGGGCCGGTAAGGTCCAGTTGCTGGATGCCGGGGAACAACAGAAAGCCGATCTGCAAGGTCATGTTTCAAGCTCCGAAAAGGAATGGACGTGCTCACTGTAGAAGCCTAGGCTTTGGCGAATACGCCATTGAGCCCACTAATCTCGCCAATCATGCCTAAAATTATTCATGTACTCGCGTTTGAGAATGCCCAGGTACTCGATGTCACCGGGCCTCTACAGGTATTCGCATCGGCTAACGATTTGGCGCGCCAGCATGGTTTGCCATTGCCCTACGCGGTCAACGTCATCGCCGCTCAGGCTGAGCCGGTGATGACGTCCTCCGGCCTCGCGCTGCTGGCTGAGCCGCTGCCCTCCATTGACCAGCCCTGCGACACCCTGGTGATCGCCGGTGGCTGGGGCGTGTACGGCGCTGCCGAGGACCCGGCGCTGGTGCAATGGGTGCGCGATAAATCCTTGCACACCCGGCGCATGGCTTCGGTTTGCACCGGGGCTTTTCTGCTGGCCGCCAGTGGCTTGCTCGATGGTTGTCGCGTGGCCACGCACTGGACGCGCTGTGAAGAACTGGCGCGCAAGTTCCCTGCGCTCACGGTGGAGGCCAATCCGATTTTCATCCAGCAAGGTGCGGTGTGGACGTCTGCCGGCGTGACCGCTGGGATCGACCTGTGCCTGGCCCTGGTAGAGGATGACCTGGGGCGTGCGATTGCCTTGGAGGTGGCGCGCCACTTGGTGGTGTTCCTCAAGCGCCCTGGCGGTCAGTCGCAATTCAGCGTGACGTTATCCCTGCAAAAGAGCGACAGCCGTTTTGCCGAGCTGCATGCCTGGATCGCCGAAAACCTGACGCTGGATCTGAGCATCGCCACCCTGGCGGCCCAGGCTGGCATGAGCGAGCGCAGCTTTGTACGCCACTATCGCACCGAGACTGGCCAAACCCCGGCGCGGGCCGTGGAACTGATTCGCGTCGAAAACGCACGCCGGCAACTGGCAGATAGCACAACCTCCATCAAGCGTATCGCCATGCAATGCGGTTTTGGCTGTGAAGAGACTTTGCGCCGCAGCTTTCTAAGGGCTTTGTCGGTGACGCCCCAGGCTTATCGGGAGCGTTTTTCACCGCTCCAGTAGTTCCAGCAAAGCTTGAAGCGTGACCTGGGGTGCTTCCTGAAAAACGTTATGACCCACGCCGGGCAACACCTGGCGGCGATAAAAACCGCTGAAGTGCTCCACGTCATCATCCTCCAGCGACGGCGGGCCCACGCCATCGTCGGCCCCGCACAGCGAAATGCTCGGTACTGATATCGGCGGTTGCGGCACCAGCGCCTGCTCGATGTATTCCAGCGCGGGATCACCCGGCGCATACATAAAGCGATGGCGATAGGAATGAATCACCACCTCGACAAAATCCGGGTTATCAAACGACGGCGCGGTCAGGGCGTAGTGGCTTGGCCCCTCGGCCCAGGACGGTGACCACAGCGTCCAGAGCAATTGGCAGAGTTCACGCCGATTGGCCGTCAACCCGTCGACCCCGCGCTGGGTGTGAAAGTAATACTGATACCAGAGCCGGTGCTCTGTCTCAGGTGGCCTGGGCTTGAGCGACTGGCTGATGGCCTGGATGTTGTAGCCATCGCCGGTCACCAGGCCGCGCACCCGCTGCGGCCATAGCGCCGCGACAATACAGGCGGCGCGCCCACCCCAGTCAAAGCCGGCGAGGGTGGCTTGCGGGATGGCCAAGGCATCCATGAAGTCGAGCAGGTCCTTGGCCAGCGCCGCCTGTTGGCCGGAGCGCATCACTTGCGTGTTGATAAATCGCGTCGGGCCATAACCGCGTAAGTACGGGACCAATACCCGATAACCACGTTCAGCCAGCACCGGCGCGATGTCATCGTAGCCCCGTGGATCGTAAGGGAAGCCATGCAACAGGATCACCGGTTCGCCATCGATGGGGCCGTGGGTTTCGTACGCCACATCAAGCAGGGTTGTGCGCACATACAGCAGTGGGGCGGGGGACGTCAGGGTTGCCATACGGTTTTCTCCCCGCTGAGTTTGCGGTCCAGGAACGTTGCCGCGCTGATCAATGCCAAGTGGCTCAAGGCCTGGGGCGTGTTGCCCAGGTGCCGGGCCTGGCTGTCGAACTCTTCGGCGTACAACCCCAGCGGGTTGGCGTAACGCAGCAACTGTTCGAATTCCAGATGGGCCTTTTCAACTTGCCCGGCGCGCGCCAGGCATTCGACGTACCAGAACGAACAGGCGGCAAACGCGCCTTCGACGCCTTGCAGCCCATCGATCTGGCTATCGTCATTGCGGTAGCGGTAGACCATGCCGTCGCGCACCAGGCTTTTCTGGATCGCTTCCAGTGTCGTGAGCCAGCGCGGGTCCGTGGCGGCGACAAAGCGCACCAGCGGCATCAACAGCATCGAACCGTCGAGGGCGGTGCTGCCGATATGCTGCACAAAATGCCCGCGTTCTTCGTTCCAGAAGTTAGTCCAGATGTCGGCGTAGATCGCCTGGCGCGTCTGGTCCCAGCGTGCGAACGGGGCCGGCAGCGAACGTTTGGAGGCCAGGCGAATGGCACGGTCCAGGGCCACCCAGCACATCAGGCGTGAGTGCAGGAAGTGGTGCTGCTCGCCGCGCATTTCCCAGATGCCCACGTCTTTGTGGTTCCAGATCTCACACACTTGGTCGACCACTTCCACCGTGTGTTTCCAGCCTTGGTGGGAGATGGCTTCGCCGTACTTGTTGACCAGATAAACCGCGTCCATCAGTTCGCCGTAGATATCCAGCTGGACCTGGTCGAACGCTTCGTTGCCCACCCGCACCGGTTGGGCGCCGCCGTGGCCGCTCAAGTGGTCGAGGGTGGTTTCCGGCAGTTCCTGGCGACCGTCGATGCCGTACAGGATGTTGATCTTGGTCGGCTGGCCGCAGCAGTCGCTGACCCGGCCCCTGAGCCAGCGCATATAGGCGTTGGCTTCCTCGACGAAACCCAGGCGCATGAACGCATAGACGGTGAACGAGGCATCGCGGATCCAGGTATAGCGGTAGTCCCAGTTGCGTTCGCCGCCGGGCGTTTCCGGCAGCCCGAACGTGGCCGCGGCGATGATGGCGCCGTGTTTGCGCGAGGTCAGGAGTTTCAGCGCCAGGGCCGAGCGGTTGACCATCTCGCGCCAGCGCCCGCGATAGTTGGACTGGCTGATCCAACCGCGCCAGAACTTCAAGGTGCGCTCCAGGTAGAGGTCGGTACAGTCGTTGGTGACGCGCGCATCCTCCTGGCCACCGAGGACAAATTCGGCGCCTTCATCCTGGGCGAGGGTAAAGGTGGCGATGGCGGTGTTGCCTTGGAGGGTCAGCGGCTGACTGCCAATCAGGCGCAGGCCGGGCTGGCCGCTGGCGGTGAACACCACGCTGGCAGCCTCGGCCTTAGCCTCGGTGGGGGCCCGGGCATAGTCGTGGCGCACGGCGCAGCTCAGGTGGATAGTCGCCTTGCCACTGACCACCCGTACCCGCCTGATCAGCAAGGGCAGTTCATCGACGTTTTCGCTGACGGTCAGCAGGTCGGTGATCTCCACCACCGCTTCATCGCTCAGCCAGCGAGTCTGCAGCACATTGGTGTCGGGCAGGTAGATCTGCTCGCGGCGGGCGTTGGGCAGGTCCGGGGTAAGCTGGAACGTGCCGGCCTCGGGCGTGTCGAGCAGTGCGCAAAACACCGAAGGGCTGTCGAATTCCGGCCAGCAGAAGAAGTCGATGCTGCCGCGGTCGTTCACCAGTGCCGCGCTGCGCATGTCGCCGATGATCCCGTGGGCATCGATGGCGCTTTGAGGTTCGTTCTTGAAATCAACCATTGCCACGGAACTCCGGGTAGAGGCTCATACCGCCATCGATGAACAAGGTGCTGCCAACCACATAATCAGAGGCATCGCTGGCCAGCCACACCACCGCATTGGCCACGTCTTCGACGTCACCGACACGACCATAAGGAATCAATTTGAGCAGCTCTTTTTCTGCAGCACCTTCAGTGGCTGCGCGGTTGATCGCCGTGCGAATCGCCCCAGGCGCAATGCCATTGATACGGATGCGCTGTTCGCTGACTTCCTGGGCGAGGGTGCGCATCAGCATCTCCACGCCGCCCTTGGACGCGGCGTAATTCACATGCCCGGCCCAGGGGATGACTTGATGCACCGAACTCATATGGATGATTTTGCCGGCGGCCCGTGACACACCTTCGCGAATACCCTGGCGATTGAAGATACGCACCGCCGCCCGCGCGCACAGGAATTGCCCGGTGAGGTTGACACCAATCACCGTGTTCCAATCCTCAAGGGTCATATCGACCAGATTGGCATCTTTTTGCAGCCCGGAGTTGGCCACCAGAATATCCAGGTGGCCGAAGGCGTCGAGGGTTTGCGCGAACAGGCGTTCGACATCGGCCTCCTTGGACACATCGCCGCCAATCGCAAGCGCTCGGCCGCCGTTGGCATTGATCTGCGCGGCGAGAGCCTCAGCCGGTGCCGCCTGGGAGTTGTAGTTAAGCACCACCGCCGCGCCTGCTGCGGCCAGTGCTTTGGCCGCGCCCGCGCCAATGCCGGAACTGGCCCCGGTGACCAGGGCCACTTGTTGCTGCAAGGAAATCTGCATCGCCCACCCACCGTTTTATGAGAGTCCTTCTTGCTGACTGGCTGCGGCGAGCGGAAGTTCACCCCCTGGCGCTTACGCCCAACTCGGGCAAAGCGCGACTTTATCGTATGATGCTGAAAATAAAGGGCAATACAGGAAGCGATGGAATGCATGCGTGGGCCGTTACCCGATGGATGAAACTATTACTCAGCGGCGTAGTGGCCGCTTTATCACTGGCTCAGACAGCCTTGTGCGTCGCGGAAAACAGCAATGGTAAAACGCTGTATCTGCAGCGCTGTGCTGTGTGCCACGGGCCCGGTATCAAAGGCACGGGGCCATTGGCAAAAAAAAGTAATCCGCCAACCCCCGACCTGACAACTGCCACCTTCAAGAAACGACTCCATGATTATCCGGGCGTTATCGTCTCCTCGGTCATCCTTCGCCCCAATGGCAACCTGATCCCCAAGACGCTGCAAGACAACGGCGTAAAGATCGCGCCACATGCCTGGAGCGTTAAAGACTTTCGCGATTTGCATCAATACATGAGTGAGGTCATTTCAAACAAATAGTGGGTGGGCGATGAGCAGCAATTGCCCCACTTAATAGGAAGCATTACTATTCACGTCCCGCCTCCCCAGTGCTCTCGCGATGACTCCTCAGCCGCCCCGCAGAACAGGCTTTTTCGAGCACTACGAAGAGTTGATCGGCACCTGGACGCGCCGCCTGAGAAACCGTCAGCAAGCCGAAGACCTGGCGCACGACACCTTCGTGCGGGTGCTTGAGTGCGCTGCCTGCGAGGTAGCGCAGCCACGCGCCTACCTGCATCAAACCGCGCGCAATATTGCGGTGGATGCCTACCGCCGCGAAGACCGCCGCGAGGCGTTGACGCTGCAGGCGGCTGATCACAGCACGCCTCACAGTAGCGACCCGGAGCATTACATGCACGCGATCCAGTTGGCCGACGCCATCGAGCGGGCGCTGGCCGAGTTGCCGCTCAACTGTCGCAGGATTTTCATCTGGCAAAAGATCGAAGGGCTCACCCAGCAGGAAATCGCCACACGCCTGGGGCTGTCTAAAAACATGGTGGAAAAGTATATGATCCGCACCCTGCGGCATCTGCGTGATCGTCTGGATGCGAGCGCGCCATGACCGGCTTTGAAACAGGATCTTCCACGATGGATAACCGTGTCCGTGATGAGGCCGCGCAGTGGTTTGTACGCCTGCAAGACGGCCCATTGAGCGCCCAGGAACGCCAACGTTTCGATGCCTGGCGCAGGTCGCAGCCCGCGCATCAATACGAAATCGATGTGCTGCAAGGGTTATGGAGTGCGACGGATTTGCTGCCCAAGGCCCGCTTGCAGGCGCTGGGCGATGCGCCGACCGAGCGCCTTGGACGGCGTGCGCTGATGCGTTATGCCGTGGCCGCCAGTGTGGTCGCCGTTGCAGTGGGCCTGGGTGCGTACAGCGGTCTGGGGCAGCCAAAGCCCTACAATGCCGAATTCAGCACGCGGTTAGGCGAGCATCGTCAGGTGACCTTGCCTGACGGTTCCGTGATGGACCTCAACAGCCGCAGCGTGGTCGCGGTTCATTACGAAAAGGGCCGTCGGGGCGTAGAGCTCAAGCAGGGCGAGGCGATGTTCAGCGTGCAGCATGACGCCGGGCGCCCGTTTGTGGTCGCAGCCGGCGCAGGGCAGGTGACTGTCACCGGCACGCGCTTTGATGTACGTCGGGAGGCGGACCAGACCCGCGTGGCGGTCGAAGCCGGCACGGTCAAGGTGCAGGGCCGGGCATCCGATCACATCGTCACGCTCACCGCCGGGCGTGGCACCCATGTCGATTCCCAAGGCCAAGTGGCGGCGGCCTACGCGGTGAACCCTGAAGAACTGACCGCGTGGCGCAACGGTAAACTGGTGTTCAACAACGCCACCTTGGTCGACGTGGCGGGGGAAGTGTCGCGCTACCGCGAGCAACCGCTGCGTGTCAGTACGGCAGCGGTGGGCAATCTGCGCTTGACCAGTGTCTTCAACTCCAGCGATACCGATGCCTTGCTCAAGGCCTTGCCCCACATCCTGCCGGTCGCCTTGCGCACTCTGCCGGACGGTAGCCAGGAAATTATTTCGCGCTGACATTCAGGTTTTTTTCGAGTTCTTCGTCTTCTCCTGCAACTGCAACTGGTTTGCATTAACGGCCGCGCATGCTTGCGATCACAGGACTAGGTTCGACGTGAAAAAACTTGCCCCCCACAACAATAAAATTTCCCGCTGGGCGCCCTTGGCCCTGGCCGTTGCCATCAGTACCGCACAGGCTGCCGAGGGTATCCACATTCGTGCGCAATCCCTCGGCGCAGCCTTGAGCCAATTGGGCCAGCAGACCTCGCTGCAAGTGTTCTTCAGCCCCGATATGGTTGCTGGCAAGCAAGCTCCTGCGGTCGATGGCAATCTCTCGCCCGAACAAGCCCTGCGGCAATTACTGCAAGGCAGTGGCCTGGATTACCAGATTGACGCCGGCTCCGTGACCTTGCGTCCGGTGAGCCGCGGCACCGGTGAAGCGGGCTCACCGCTGGAACTGGGGGTCACCGATATCAAGGTGGTGGGCGACTGGCTTGCCGACGCCGATGCCGAAGTGGTGCAGAACCATCCCGGCGCACGCACCGTCATTCGACGCGAAGCCATGGTAGAGCAGGGCGCGATGAACATCGGTGACGTCCTGCGCCGCGTGCCTGGCGTGCAAGTGCAGGAATCCAACGGCACCGGTGGCAGTGATATTTCCCTCAACGTCGGCGTACGCGGCCTGACCTCGCGCCTGTCACCGCGCTCCACCGTGCTGATTGACGGCGTACCGGCTGCGTTCGCTCCTTACGGCCAGCCACAGCTGTCGATGGCGCCGATTTCTGCCGGTAACCTGGAAAGTATCGACGTTGTCCGCGGTGCGGGTTCGGTGCGTTATGGGCCACAGAACGTCGGCGGCGTGATCAACTTCGTGACCCGTGCGATCCCGCAAGACTTCTCCGGTGAAGTCGGCACCACCCTGCAAACGTCTGCCCACGGTGGCTGGAAGCATGTAGAGAATGCCTTTATCGGTGGCACGGCCGACAACGGTATCGGCGCCGCGCTGCTGTACTCCGGGGTCAACGGTAACGGTTACCGCAACAGCAACAACGGCAACGACATCGATGATGTGATCTTCAAAACCCACTGGGCGCCGACCGATCAAGACGATTTCTCGCTGAACTTCCACTATTACGATGCCAGCGCCGATATGCCCGGCGGCCTGACCCAGAAGCAGTTCGATGCCAACCCGTACCAATCGGTGCGTGACTGGGACAACTTCAGCGGGCGCCGCAAGGACGTGTCGTTCAAGTACATCCGCCAGATCGACGACCGCACCCAGGCCGAAGTGCTGACTTACTATTCCGACAGTTTCCGTGGCAGCAACATTGCCAACCGCGATCTCAAGACCCTCAGCTCCTACCCGCGCACCTACTACACCTTCGGCATCGAGCCGCGTGTGTCCCATGTGTTTGACCTGGGGCCCAGTACCCAGGAAGTCAGTGTGGGGTATCGCTACCTCAAAGAAGGCATGCACGAGGAGGCCACCAGCCTGAACCTGGTCAACAACGTACCGACGCCGGGCGGGCAGAGCGACGGTCACGTGTATCAGGACCGCACGGGGGGCACTGAAGCCAACGCCTTCTATATCGATAACAAAATCGATATTGGCAAATGGACCATCACCCCGGGCATTCGCTTTGAAGATATCCGTACCGAATGGCATGACCGCCCGGTCGTTGCCCTGAACGGCAAGCGTACCGAGGAAAAACGCCGCGAGGTCCACAACAACGAACCGCTGCCGGCGCTGAGCGTGATGTACCACGTGTCTGACGCCTGGAAACTGTTCGCCAACTACGAAACCTCCTTCGGCAGCCTGCAGTATTTCCAACTCGGCCAGGGCGGTACCGGCGACCAGACGGCCAACGGCCTGAACCCGGAAAAGGCCAAGACCTACGAGGTCGGTACGCGCTACAACGACAGCGTCTGGGGCGGCGAAGTGACGCTGTTCTACATCGACTTCTCGGATGAACTGCAATACGTCAGCAATGACGTGGGCTGGACCAACCTCGGCGCCACCAAGCACAGCGGCATCGAAGCATCCGCCCATTACGACCTGTCCAACCTCGACCCGCGCCTCGACGGCCTGACCGCCAACGCGGGCTTCACCTACACCAAGGCCACCTCCGAAGGTGATGTGCCGTTCAAGGGCCGTGACCTGCCACTGTATTCCCGCCAAGTGGCGACCCTGGGCCTGCGTTACGACGTCAACCACTGGACCCACAACCTGGACGTCTATGCCCAGTCCGGCCAGCGTGCGCCCGGCACCGGCACCACCTATATCACCCAAGGCTCTGCTGATGGCCAATACGGTGATATCCCCGGGTATGTCTCGGTCAACCTGCGCAGCGGCTACGACTTTGGCGCGCAACTGTCGAACCTGAAACTGGGCGTGGGCGTGAAGAATGTCTTCGACCAGCAGCATTACACACGCTCTAGCGACAACAATGCAGGGTTGTACCTGGGTGAGCCTCGCACGTTCTTCCTACAGGCAAGCGTAGGGTTTTGAGCTTTAGCCGATGAAGAAAAATCGCGATCTCAAAGGTCGCGATTTTTTTTTGGCCCGGGCCAGGGGCACCGCCCATTCATCGCGAGAAGATCGCCGCTGTCCAAGCTGTTTCCTACACCTTGATCACATATTGTTGCTGGATCAGGAACTGATTCCGACGCAAAACCACACATGGGAAAGCTGGTGGGCTTCGACATTGCGTTGGAGCGACAAGCTGAAAATCGCCCACTGTCATGGAGAAACTTATGTCGGTATCGATGTTGGATACACCCGTCTCTGCTTCAGCAACGTCTGACCTTCCACCGGCCAAGGTCGACATTAAAGTCGCTAACGAGGCTGCGGCTGCGCGTTCTTTCAATGGCCAGAATGCTGCCCATGTTAATTTCCAATCCAGGGAGAACAAGGACGGGCCGGTATTTGGTAGTCCTCAGGCGCCGACCACCGCGGCTGACGCGCATGGGCGTCACCACAGCCCGCAGGGGGCGCAGAGTTTGCTGAGCCAATTCAAGCAGTGGGTCGGTCATTGCTTCAGCGGACATCGGCCGCCCACGCATCCTGGTTGTGAACATCGGCCGCCAAGGCCGAACCCAGGTTGCAGCAACCCGCCCCCCAGACCGAATCCTATTGAGAGCAATCCTCCACCACGACCGGACCCCACCGCAGGTCGACCGTATCCGCCCGCCCCCGGCAGGCCGGATCCGCAGTACGCGTTGAAGAACCGCGAAGAGTTGGCCCAACAACTGCTCGACAACTTCAATGCCTTCAGAGACCCGAAGAAGCCTGGCTACGTCAGCGTTGACAGCATTCTTGCGATGGCGAAAAGAGGGTGGTCGCCTAATCCCGTCATGAACGAGAACATCCGCCTGGCCAATGAGCTGCTACGACGTCCGGAACTGATGGCAGCGATGGATAGGCACAGTTCCACCGGCGCCCTGGATGGTCTTATCGACCGGCAAAAACTGAATATGGTGATCAAAGGAGAGAACTACTTCAAGTACAAGACTGACAAGGAACTGGCCGGTGAGCTGCTTGATCATTTCGACGAGTTGAAGAAAAGGAGCGGGGGCTCAAGCCTGAAAATCAGCGAACTGAAAGAGTGGGCGCGCAAGCCGCTCACTGGCGATGCAGCCAAGGATCATCTGATTCAGTTATCCCAGGAAATACTCACGCGCAGTGACGTGCTCGAAAAAATGGATAACCACCTCAGTAAAGACGGCGATGGGAAGATCAGCCGTAGAGGGCTGTACTCGTTGTCCCGCTGACCGCTCTTGCGGCGCCACCTTTTTGAGGTGGCGCCAGTTTTATATGTTTCAAGGAACGAATTATTCCCGGTTGCCACATAGGTGGTACCTGCGGTAGTGATTTGGCATGCCGTTTTTTCAGCTTTCGAATGAGGGAAAACATATGACTTCAACCTCGTTTAATTCCCCCAAACCTGGCCCTCTCGAGCTTTTGCGCAACACCCAGCAAGCGAGTCTGGCAATGCCAGAGGAGTGCGCAGCGTCGCAAAGTCTTCCCTTTGAGTCGACCGAATATGAGGCCGAGGCGCGGCGCATGAAGGCGTATGCCGGCGAGCGCAAATTCCAGGCGCCCGTTTCGGATGATTTTTCCCGGGGCCTGCTGGCGGAGTTGCAGACGCCGGGGGCCGGTGGCGATTCATTGAAAGACACCGGCTTGATCAACAGCCTGGCAGGCTGGTGGCGTAGGCGAAAGCTGGATGAGGGTGGTTGACCACGGTTTTACATATTGTCATTGGTATTAGCCTTTTACTCGGAACTGTCGAGCCCATCCAACCACACATGAGGTACCTGCCTGAGGAGAGTCTATTCGTTGATTTTGCCCATCACGGCACAGACCACCCAGCGGATATGCATCTGAAAAGAGTTGGAGAAAACCCATGACAATTAAGGGTGCAGTACCTTCCGGCCGGCCGCTTCCTCCCGACAGGCTGGCCGCACAATCAACCACTCCACCACCGGTCTGCCAATCTGAAACCTGGTATGAAGCCCCATCCGCGCCCTCGGCTGGAGGCTCGCACAAACCCTTTCTCTTGCGTGGGACCTTATCCGCTCTGCGCTATCGAGACTTGCAGAACTCCCCTGTTGAGCGGGCCAGGGGTTTCCTGCCAAGTGCAACTACAAAGGATAGCCAGTTGGCAAAGGCCTTGGAAAAATCCTTCGGCGCGGTGCACCCGTTTCTGAATGACGGGCGCTTGACTTGGACGTCCTTGAAGCGGATCGCTGCTCAACCGACGGGTGAAAACGAGGTGTTGGACAACGCGATCCAGGTCGTCAGAGAAATTCTCAAACGCCCTCGGCTAAGCGACGCTATCTTCAGCCGTGATGGCGATATCACACGTGACAGCCTCAGTGCGGCTGCCCAGACCTTGCAGGGCAACAGCTCTCCAAGTGTTTTCAGCCAGGATCCGTTTCATGCCCAAAGCAATGCACAGGTGGTGCAAGCGCTGCAAAGCCAGTTTGCGCACCTGCGAGACGAGACCATGGATCGAACCTATCTCTTTGAAACGCATCAGTACGTTGAAATAGCCAAGCTTCGGTCGGTTATGCAAGACCCGTATGAGGTAGATCAACACGGCGCGCCTGTGCTGGATACGTCTACAGGCATGCCCAGGTCCCAATACAGCGAGCTCAGTGTCTACACAGCGAAGAATATTCTTGACCGTCCGGGTTTGCTGTCGTCATTACAGCGAGCCAATGGCACACGACTGTTTGGCCCGCCTCATAAGGACGGTTGGCTCAGCAACAAAAGCCTCGAACGTTGGCGGGAGCAGGACGATGCTCGCAAAGCGCGTTGAAGCTTGGACTCATACCTTGAGGATTTTTCCACTGATGGCTACTGCCGCCAGCAATACCGCGATCAGGATGAACGCAGTACTCAAGCTGCTGCCATGGGCGATAAAGCCAATCATGGCGGGGCCGGCGAGAATCCCGGCGTAGCCCAATGTGGTGATGGCAGGCACTGCGATATGCTCTGGCATCACCGTTTGCTTACCCACGGCGGTATACAGTACCGGTACGATATTCGAACACCCTGCACCCACCAGCGCGTAGCCGAGCAGCGCCGTTTCCCACGTTGGCAATAGGGTCGCGAGGAGCAAGCCGGCACAGGCCAGCGCGCCACCGATCACGATTACGCGAGTGGGCCCCAGGCGTCGAACAATGGCATCGCCGGTCAGGCGTCCAGCAGTCATGGTCAAGGCAAATGCCGCGTACCCCAGGCCGGCGTAAGCCTCATCGAGGCCGCGCTCGGCGCTGAGGAACACAGCACTCCAATCCAGCACGGCACCTTCAGCCAGGAATACGATGAAACACAGGCAACCGATAAACAACACCACGCCATGGGGCACTGCAAATGCCGGTCCCGAGCTTTTGCTGCCATAAGGCAACAAATGCGGTGCTGCTTTTAACAGCGCCGCCACCGTGATAACGACGACCACCAGGGTCGCCTGCAATGGCGACAGGCCCAGCCCCAGCAACCCCGCAACCCCCGCTGCGCCGACAATGCCCCCCAGGCTGAACAACCCGTGAAAGCCCGACATCATGGTTTTGCCACTGGCGCGCTCAACGATCACCGCTTGCAGGTTGACGGTGGAGTCCACGGTGCCCAAGCCCGCGCCAAACAGGAATAACCCCGCGATCAACAGCGGGATCGAACTGACAGTGGCCAGCATCGGCAGGGCCAGGCAGATCATCAGCGTCCCTGCGGTGAGCACGCGTCGGCAGCCAAAGCGAGATGCCAGCACGCCCGCAGCGGGCATCGCGATGATCGACCCCACCCCCAGGCACAACAACAGCAGGCCAAGGGTGCCTTCATTCAGATTTGCACGCGCCTTTGCGTACGGCACCAAAGGTGCCCAGGCGGCGATACCGAAACCTGCGATAAAAAAAGCGATGCGGGTCGACATCTGCTCCAGCCGCCCGGGAACCACGGGGGCAGGGGTGGGAATGGCAGTCATGAAAAATCCTTGGTTTGGCGTTCAACGAACGATGTCCGGCGCGACATCCTTGCACATCAGGCCCTCTCGAGCGAGCTGGGTTCCTTTTGTGATCAGGATTAAAAGCGCAGATTACGAGCATTTTTTTTACAAAAAATGGAACGCTTTGTCGT
Source organism: Pseudomonas sp. NBRC 111138 (assembly GCF_001320835.1). Taxonomy (NCBI): domain Bacteria; kingdom Pseudomonadati; phylum Pseudomonadota; class Gammaproteobacteria; order Pseudomonadales; family Pseudomonadaceae; genus Pseudomonas; species Pseudomonas sp. NBRC 111138. The sequence continues at coordinate 38,481 of NZ_BCBO01000156.1, forward strand.
GGGGTAACCACGTAGGAATGGTCGAACCTGTAGGAGGTGGTCCGGAAGGTGTGTACTCCCTGCAGGAGTGGCTGAACCCCAGGTTCTTGCAGTGGCTTACTGCCTTTGCGCCCACCTCCCACAGATCGACCGTTCTGTAATACGCTGCTGTCCCGATGGTCGATAAGTGAGCGGACGAACCGATGAAAAATCTCTGGCTGGCGTGGTCATGACTCGGTTCTACGATGCACGCGGAAATATCTATGGGGTGGTCAGCCCGGCCCATTTGCGCGGTCTGGGTATCGATGTGCCCGAAAACGCCCGCTTGGCTGCAAGCACGCGCGAGATGTGGGCCGCGTCGGCCATTGCGTCCGAATGTGGCT